>JBAYTV010000131.1:0-5441 GCA_041675405.1 Sideroxydans sp.
CCAAACAACGTCTCGATATGGATCCGCCGATGATGTTGATGTTGGCACTGGCTGCGATGGTCGTGTTGACGTTGCTCACTGCGCTGATCTTGGCGCGACGGATCACCAAGCCGCTCTCACAATTCTCGCTGGCGGCACAGCGTATCGGGGAAGGTGGCTTTCCTGAATCGCTTCCCGCGACGCATATCAAAGAGCTTGCTGGTCTGGCGCAAACATTCAACCAGATGGCGTTCCAGGTGCGAGAACACCTTGCCAATCGCACCGTCATGTTGGCGGGTATCTCACACGACCTGCGCACACCGCTGGCGAGGATGCGCTTGGCGATCGAGATGTTGCCGCAAGCAACCGACCCGAAGTTGGTCGTACGCCTCCAACATGACATCGAGTATATGAACCAACTCATCGGGGAATTCCTCATATTGAGCCGAGATATGCAAAAAGAAGTGACGGAGCAGATCGATATCTCCGGGGTGCTACAGGAACTGGCAGATGATGCGAGAAATGAGGGCGCACAGGTGGAATGGCAACCAAAAGAGCATGTCCTGCGCGCGGTCGGGCCAATTTCACTCCGACGTATATTGTCCAATTTATTGGGAAATGCACAGCGTTATGGGAAGGGGAGTCCAATTGAGATTCGTTTGGAGTCGGATGAGGTAAACACGGTGATTCGCATCCTGGATAGAGGACCGGGAATTCCTGCGGCTGAGTTGGAGAATGTCTTCCGTCCGTTCTATCGCTTGGAATCATCCCGTAGCCCTGTCACGGGGGGCAGCGGCCTTGGATTGTCCATTGCGCGTCAATTGTCTGATGCCAATGGGTGGAAATTAGTGCTGATGCCGCGCTCAGGCGGTGGAATGGAAGCGCAGTTGTCTATTCCCAATCAGGCTCCTGCTTGATTCCAGGTGGCAGGCCATGAGGGGCGTATAATGCGCGCACCCAAATGCAACGCTAACCAAGAGAACACTACATTGAACACAGTCAGTTTTGCCGACCTGAAGCTCGCCCCGCAAATCCTCAAGGCACTTACCGAGTCCGGTTACACCATTCCAACGCCGATCCAAGCACAAGCCATCCCTTTGGTATTGGAAGGTAACGACCTGATGGCAGGGGCGCAGACAGGTACAGGCAAAACAGCCGCTTTCGCGCTACCGATGTTGCAAAAGTTATTGCCACATGCCAGCCCCAGTACCTCTCCGGCCAAGCATCCCGTGCGTGCCCTTATTCTGGTGCCAACGCGGGAATTGGCGGTGCAAGTTGAAGAGAGTGTCAGGGCTTACGCGAAACATACACACTTGCGTTCGCTGGTGGTGTATGGCGGGGTGGACATCAAGACGCAAACGCCGCATTTGAAGACCGGAGTTGAAATCCTGGTGGCGACACCGGGACGATTGCTGGATCACATCGAGCAGAAGACTGTGTTGTTGAATACCGTGCAGATGTTGGTGCTGGACGAAGCCGACCGCATGTTGGACATGGGTTTCATGCCTGCGCTGAAACGCATCCTCGCCTTGTTGCCACGTCAGCGTCAGAGCCTGATGTTCTCCGCCACCTTCTCCGACGAGATCAAGAAATTGTCGGAAGAGTTCATGAACTATCCGACCTTGATCGAAGTGGCGCGCAGCAATGCTTCTGCGGACAACATCACGCAGAAGGTCTACTTGGTCGCGAGTGAAGACAAACATCAACTGTTGGCGAAGCTGTTGAAAGGTGATGATGCCAAGCAAGTCATCGTGTTCACCAAGACCAAACTCACGGCCAGCCGCTTGGCGCGTCAGCTTCAGCGCGAGGGTGTGTCCGCTGATGCGATCCACGGTGACAAGAGCCAGCTCGAGCGCATGCAAGCGTTAGATTCATTCAAGCAAGGCAAGGTCAGTGTGTTGATCGCCACCGATGTTGCGGCGCGCGGTTTGGATATCGATCATCTACCCATGGTCATCAACTACGAGATACCGCATGCGGCGGAAGATTATGTTCACCGCATCGGACGTACCGGTCGCGCGGGCGCGAGTGGCACAGCGATATCTTTAGTGTCACCGGAAGAAGAGAAATATCTGGTCGAGATCGAGAAACTCATCAAGACCGAGATAAAAAAAGAGAAGGCTGACTTGCCGCAACATTCAGCCAGGCCGCAACGTGAGGCGCGCCCTGAGCGTTCGGAGCGTCCAGAGCGGACTGAACCCAGCCGTGGATATCATGCGCCTGCACCGAAGAAACCGCACCACGATCCTTGGTTCGATCAGCCTTATGTGCCTAACATCAGCGCACCTGCCGCACCTATCAAGAGGCCAGAGGTGTCAGCCTTGAGCAAACCCAAGGCGGCGCTACCTGCCTTGTTCCAACGTAAACCACCTCTAACACCTGAATGAAGCCTCCCACCGCTAAACACCAAACGCAGTTGTAGCGGGGGTTTCTTTCTGGGTCAACGACCAGAGCGCAGGGGTGTTCCACCCAAACGGCTTACCACGGTCTTACCAGACGTAGATTGCATTTCGGCAACCGGTTCGGACACTTCCTGTCCCACCTGTGGCTGTGCGCTCACGGTGTTCATAGGGAGTCGTGCCAGTTAAGCCACTGTAAGCCTTGCACACGGGAAAATTCGCGCACGTTGCGCGTCACCAGTGTGGCCTGATAACGCAATGCCGTGGCGGCGATTAACGTATCGTGCGGGCCGATGGGCGTGCCTGCGGCTTCTAATTCCGCGCGGATACGGGCGGCATGAGCCGCGCATTCGCTGTCGAACGGCAAACTCTGCATCGGTCGTAGCAAAGCGGCTAATGCTGCCAGACGGGGATTGGCAGCCTGTGCAGGCAAACGCAAAAGACCGTAACGCAGTTCGTATTCCACAATGGCGGGCACACCGATATCGACTGGAGAAAGGGCTTGCAGGCGCGGCACCACCTGCGGTTCGCCGCGAAAATAGTAGCTGATGGTGTTGCTATCGAGCATCAACATGGCGGGCAATCAAAAGCCAATGCGCGGCACATCGTCTGCCTGCGTGGCAGGATTTTCTTCACGCAAAGGGAAGTCGGCAAAACGCCCAGCCAAAGTCAGACAGTCTTGCGGCCACTCATGGGTGGCGTATTTTCGGATCATTTCTGCCACCCAACGACTTTTTGATAGACCATTGGCCTGTGCGGCCTGATCCACCAGTGCCTGCGTGGCATCGTCCAAATATAGTGTGATTTGTGACATGGCAAAACTCCTTACAAAATGAGTTGAGCAAGTATACTTAAAATTATACTTGTTGAGGCGAGTTCGTCAAACCGGATGACACCACATCGGCTTGGTACGTAAGCAACTCAGATTGCGGATGTTGGTTTCTTATTGCATTGCTTCACTTCATTGTTCTTACTGCTGTTGACCTTTGGGCATGCCTTCCATTAATGGGCGTCGGGTACGAACTTCAAGACGTTTCCGTTGATGCAATAACGCTTGTAGGTCGGGGCGGGGCCATCATCGAACACATGACCGAGGTGGATGCCGGAGCTGGCACTGCGTACTTCCACTCGCTTCATGCCGTGGCTGATGTCTTCGTGTGTGGTGACTGAACCCGGTAGTGGAGTAAAGAAACTTGGCCAGCCGGTGCCACTCTCGAACTTGCTGTCGCTGCGGAACAATGCGACACCAGTGATAGGGTCGACAAAGGTGCCGGGGCGCTTCTCATCCAGATTCGATCCCGTGAAAGCGCGCTCCGTACCTTGTTCGAAGGCGATCTTTTGTTGTGCGGGTGTCAGCAGTTGATAACCCAGCCATTCCCAGAAGCGCACTTTCTCACCGTTGTAGCCTGTGTAACGGGAGATTTCTTTCCCTTTTTCGAATAGCACGATGGTGGGGGTGGCGAACAAGGGTTTCTCTAGGGACCAATTCGGCGGAGGGTTGAATCCCAGCGTGCGCGAGATCGGCACGGGTGATTTCCAACTATCCAGCACATCAGCTTTGAATTTACGGCAGTAGCCGCAGTCGACACCCTCGAAGACGATGAGTTGGCGTTCGAAGTTGAGCGTCTTGGGATTGAATTCACTCATAGCTTTCACCGTTTTCTTCTCTGCTGCGTGGGCACCAAATATGAACATGGAGCAGAGTGCGATAAGGGCCACGGATGCAAGCGTCTTGGGATTCATTGGATATCCTTTTTTCTGGTGCATCAATACGGCACTTCGATCGCTTCACACAAGAACTTCATGAGTGGCTTCGTTTCGCTGAAACGTGCTTCGGCCAATTCGACCAAACCTTTGCTGGTGACTTGTTTGAGTGTGAGCGGCATCATGGCGACGAAGTCTTTGCGCTTGATGTCTTCGATGGCGGGATGATTGATGGCGTAGCCGCGTGGTGGACGCGTTAGGCTGTCGCCCCACATCTCCCATTGCGCAGTGAATGTCTTGTCGTTCTTGGCCGCGAACCATTTCTCTGGTTTCTGTGCGATAAGGTCGCGGTATTTTCCGAGCTGTTCGGAATCGGGATGCCAACTGCCTACCGCCAAGAAACATTCGTCGGTGGCGATATGCACGTAGAAGCCGGGGGCATGTACGTCTTTACCGAGTACATGGCGGAATTGGATGCCGATGTTGGTTTTGTATGGTGTCTTGTCGCGTGAGAAGCGCGTGTCGCGGAACACGCGCATCAAAGAGCCACCGACCTTCTTGGGCTCTGCGCGAAACTTTGGTGCGAAGGATTTGAGCGCAGGTTCCATCGCTTCGATGAAGTCGAAAGCAGGTTCGCGCACCAGCGCTTCATAACGCGGCTTGTTGGCTTCGAACCATGCCTTGTTGTTATTGGCGGCGAGTTCGTCGAGGAAGCTGAGGGTGGCTTTGGTGAACATGGTTTGTTATTCCTTTCGCAGATCAGAAGAATTTCAAAAATCCTCTTTTCGTCGCTCCCGCGTAGGCGGGAGCCTAGTTAAATCTACAAACTGGATACCCGCCTACGCGGGTATGACTGGATTTATTCAGGGTTCCATCAATATTTCACTTGCACGCGATAGCTCAGCGTCGTCTTGCCTTCGGCGGGGATGTCGATCTTCCACACCGCAGTGTTGCTGGTCGCCTTGGTGCTGGTATGGCTCTCGCTCATGATCTTCCAATCGGCAGGGATAGGTTCTTGCACGGTGACGGTCACACGCTCTTTCTTCGCGTTCTTCAACACGATCTCATAGGCGCTTTCGAATGCGCTGTTGCCTTTTGAGGGGCGCGGTAGCGTCTTGAAATCAGTCTGCTTCTTGTCGGCGGTCACGTCGAAGGCTTCACCCAGCTTTAAGCGTATGGTCTCGTTCTTTGGCGTGTGGTCGATGTGGTCTTCTCCCACGAACTGCGCATTGCCTTGGCTGTCTTTCTTGTACACACGTATCGTGCCTTTAGGTAAGGGCATACCCATCTCGGCAGCTTCTTTGTTGTCGAACTCGACGAACACACTCACCTTCATCTTCTGACCTAGGTCGCCATAGC
>JBAYTV010000132.1:0-5433 GCA_041675405.1 Sideroxydans sp.
CTCGGCGCACCTGTCGGCAGCGTGATGAACTTTGTCCCACTGGAAGATTTCGGTGGTGGCCATCCCGACCCTAACCTCACCTATGCGCACGACCTCGTAGAGATCGTCTATGGCAAAGATGCGCCTGACTTTGGTGCCGCTTCGGATGGCGATGGCGACCGCAACATGGTCTTAGGTCAACGCTTCTTCGTCACCCCTTCTGATAGCCTAGCCGTCATCGCGGCCAATGCCACTTTGGTGCGCGGCTACAGCAAAGGGGTCGCCGGAGTCGCTCGCTCGATGCCGACCAGCGCAGCCGTTGACCGTGTCGCTAAGGCATTGAACATCCCGTGTTTCGAGACACCTACTGGCTGGAAATTCTTCGGCAATCTGATGGATGCTGGCAAGGTCACCTTCTGTGGCGAGGAGAGTTTCGGCACCGGCTCTGACCACGTACGTGAGAAAGATGGGCTATGGGCTGTATTGTTCTGGCTCAACATCTTGGCCGTGCGCAAACAATCTGTTGAAACCATCGTGCGCGAACACTGGGCGAAATTCGGCCGCAATTTCTATTCGCGTTACGACTACGAAGGTTTGCCTACTGAAGATGCGAATGGCGTGATGACGCATCTGCGCGATAACTTCCCCTCGATCACGGGTAAAAAGTTCGGCAAATATACGGTCGCCACATGTGATGACTTCAGCTACACCGACCCTGTCGATGCCAGCGTGAGCAATAACCAAGGCATCCGCATCTTGTTCAGCGATGGCTCCCGCATCATCTTCCGCCTGTCAGGAACCGGCACGGAAGGAGCAACGTTACGTGTGTATCTGGAAGCCTATGAAGCCGATGTTGCAAGACATCATCTGGACGCACAGGATGCGCTGAAGGAATTGATACAGATTGGCTTGAATATCTCAGAATTGATCGCCCGTACGGGACGTCAACAGCCAACGGTCATCACTTGATCTTATTGGAGGGGGTTGCTGCGACGGCAGAGCTAGCAGCAGCCTCACCGATGACCTGAAAGAACACTTCACCTTGCTTGACCATACCGAGTTCGCTACGCGCGCGCTCTTCCAAAGCTTCCGTCCCCTTCTTCAGGTCCTTCACTTCGGCATCTAGGACAGCATTGCGCTGCCTAGCTTGTTCGTTGATGTCTTTTTGTTCGTTGAGTTGGCGGTTGTTGTCCCACACCTTGAGCCAACTGCCCTTACCCAGCCAGAGCGGATATTGCAACAGCAGGATAAGGGCCAGAAAGATGTAGGTTACAACTCTCACAGAGACTAATTATCCCAACTGGTAGTAAGCCCCACGGCCAGGGTAAGAAGCACTGTCACCCAGGTCTTCTTCGATACGCAACAGTTGGTTGTACTTTGCCATACGGTCAGAACGCGACAAGGAACCGGTCTTGATCTGCATGGAGTTCGTCGCAACCGCCAAGTCAGCGATGGTGGAATCTTCTGTTTCGCCGGAACGATGTGAGATCACAGCGGTGTAGCCCGCACGCTTCGCCATCTCGATAGCTGCGAAGGTCTCGGTCAAGGTGCCGATCTGGTTCACTTTGATCAGGATGGAATTGGCGATACCGCGCTTGATACCTTCACGCAGAATCTTGGTGTTGGTCACAAAAATATCGTCGCCCACCAACTGGATCTGCTTGCCGAGGCGGTCAGTCAATGCTTTCCAACCGTCCCAGTCATGCTCGCTCATACCGTCCTCCAGTGTGATGATGGGATATTTATCGACCCACGCAGCGTACATATCGATGATCTGGGCAGCGGTCAAAACCAAACCGTCTGCCTTCAGATGATATTTGCCATCCTTGTAGAACTCAGAAGCGGCAGCATCGATACCGATAGCAACGTCTGCGCCTGGTACATAACCAGCCGCTTCGATCGCCTCAACGATGACTTTAAGTGCTGCCTCATTGGAGCCTAGTGCGGGTGCAAAACCGCCTTCGTCGCCAACCGTGGTCGTCAAACCACGATGATGCAAGATCGCCTTCAACGCATGGAACACTTCTGCACCGCAACGCAATGCTTCACGGAAGCTTTGCGCACCGACGGGGATGATCATGAATTCTTGGATATCGGCTCCGCCAGTCGCATGTGCGCCACCGTTGATGATGTTCATCATCGGCACTGGCATCTCCATGCGCGCTGCACCACCGAGGTAGCGATACAGTGGCAAGCCACTCTCTTCAGCAGCGGCACGTGCCACAGCCATAGACACCGCCAAGATGGCGTTAGCACCCAAACGGGATTTAGTATCTGTACCATCCAAATCGATCATGGTCTGATCGATGAATGCTTGTTCAGCAGCATCCAAACCGATGATCGCTTCGGCGATCTCGGTGTTCACGTTCTCAACTGCCTTCAGCACGCCCTTACCCAAGTAGCGCTGCTTGTCGCCATCACGCAGTTCGATAGCTTCCTTCTCACCGGTGGAGGCGCCAGACGGCACGGCTGCACGGCCCATCACGCCAGATTCCAGCAACACATCTGCTTCTACAGTGGGGTTGCCACGGGAATCCAATATCTCACGGGCGATTACATCAACGATTGCACTCATTCTCTGTTCCTTATCTCACACATTTTTTAAGTTAACGTTCTCTTCAATAAAACCTTGCTGCTTCACCAAAGCATCCAGTGCCTTCAGTGTTTGCAACATCTCTTGCAGATGCCCCAAGGGGAATGCATTCGGGCCATCCGACAATGCTTTTGCGGGATCAGGATGGGTCTCCATGAACACACCTGCCACGCCTGCCGCCACTGCGGCACGCGCCAACACGGGCACGAACTCGCGCTGGCCACCACTTACAGTACCCTGTCCGCCTGGTAGTTGAACAGAATGCGTGGCATCGAACACCACCGGGCAGCCGGTGTTGCGCATCACCGCTAGCGAGCGCATGTCAGATACCAGATTGTTGTAACCGAACGATGCGCCACGTTCACACACCATGATGGTGTCGCCGCCACTGACTTCGCGCGCCTTATCCACCACGTTCTTCATGTCCCACGGCGAAAGGAACTGGCCTTTCTTGATATTCACTGGCTTGCCGGACTTCGCCACGGCATGGATGAAATCTGTTTGACGGCACAGGAACGCGGGCGTTTGCAATACATCGACGACGGATGCGACGGGAGCGATCTCGTCTTCATCATGCACGTCGGTCAGCACTGGCACGCCGATCTGCGCCTTCACTTTCTCTAGGATCTTCAAACCCGCTTCCATGCCGAAACCACGGAACGTCTTGCCTGAACTGCGATTGGCTTTGTCGTAAGAAGACTTGTAGATGAACGGGATACCGAGCTTCTGACATATCTCTTTCAACTGCCCAGCTGTATCGATTGCCATCTGCTCGGATTCGATCACGCAAGGACCGGCGATCAGGAACAGGGGTTTGTCCAAGCCGACATCGAAGTTGCATAGCTTCATACAGTTTCCTTATGCGCCACAGCGGCTTTGACGTAGGCCTCGAACAGAGGATGCCCGTCACGCGGTGTAGAAGTGAACTCCGGGTGGAACTGCACACCAACGAACCATGGGTGTTGGCTTTGTGGTAATTCCATCATCTCAGGCAGATCTTCGGATGGGGTACGCGCAGAGATGATCAAACCAGTCTTTTCCAAAGCGGGGACGTAATGGTTGTTCACCTCGTAACGATGGCGGTGACGCTCGTTCACTTCGTTGCCGTAGATACCCTGCGCCATCGTGCTTGGCTTGATTGGACAACGCTGCGAACCCAAACGCATCGTACCGCCCAAATCTGAATCAGCACTGCGCTTGGCTACCTTGCCGTCACGATCCAGCCACTCTGTAATCAGCGCGACAACTGGATGTTCTGTTTCCAAATTGAACTCGGTGCTGTTCGCATCCGCCATACCCGTCACGTGACGAGCATATTCAATAACAGCGAGCTGCATACCTAGACAGATGCCCAAGTACGGAATCTTGTTCTCGCGCGCATAACGGATGGCAGCGATCTTACCTTCCGTACCACGCACGCCAAAGCCACCTGGGACAAGGATGGCATCAAGGCTCTTCAAACAATCCGTGCCTTCAGTCTCGATGACTTCAGAATCCAGATACTCGATGTTCACACGCGTTGAAGTGTGAATGCCTGCATGACGCAACGCCTCGATCAAAGACTTGTAGGATTCAGTCAGTTCTGTGTACTTTCCTACCATTCCAATAGTGACTTGATGATGGGGGTTCTCTTGTGCGGTGATCAGTTTCTGCCATACTGAAAGGTTTGCCGGAGGTGCATTCAGCGCTAATTCTTCACAGATGATTCGATCTAGCCCCTGCTCGTGCAACATCTGCGGAATCTTGTAGATGCTATCCACATCCCACATCGAAATGACACTCGCTTCACGCACGTTGGAGAAAAGTGAAATCTTTGCACGTTCATCTTCCGGAATACGGCGATCAGCACGGCAGATCAATGCGGTTGGGAAGATACCAATCTCGCGCAGCTTTTGAACACTGTGCTGCGTCGGTTTGGTCTTCAATTCACCTGCGGTTGCGATATACGGCACAAGCGTCAGATGCACGTACGCGACTTGATTACGTCCCATGCGTAGGCCCATTTGGCGGGCAGCTTCAAGGAACGGCAATGATTCGATGTCACCTACCGTGCCACCGATCTCAACGATAGCCACATCCGCTTTCCCATCCAAAGATGCTGCTGCACCGCGTTCAACGAATGCTTGGATCTCATTGGTGATATGCGGAATCACTTGTACGGTCTTACCCAGATATTCGCCGCGACGTTCCTTGCGGATGACGCTTTCGTATATCTGGCCAGTGGTGAAATTGTTGGCTTTGCGCATCTTGGCCGAGATAAAACGCTCGTAGTGGCCCAAATCAAGATCGGTCTCGGCACCGTCTTCGGTGACGAATACCTCTCCGTGCTGGAAAGGACTCATCGTGCCTGGGTCAACGTTGATGTAGGGGTCCAATTTGAGCATCGTGACCTTCAGTCCACGTGATTCAAGGATAGCCGCAAGTGAAGCGGCGGCAATGCCTTTTCCTAGGGAAGAGACAACGCCGCCGGTGATGAATATGTACTTTGTCATGGAGCGCGATGATACCGTAAAAGGTGTGTTCCCTCAAAGGAACTGTCGAAATATAAAAGCAAAAACCCTCAAGTTATGCACTTGAGGGTTTAGCTTAATAAGCAGTGTGACGCCTGTCCTGAGCTTGTCGAAGCCTGTCCTGAGTTTATCGAAGGGGGATGACCTACTTTGGCTCCCACGTAACTTGCAACCCGAGTTAGTGTCCACCGCAATAAGCCGCTACGCGGCGTATTGTCACTGCGTTCAAGCAGGTCACATCCAATTCTTACAAACAACAAAGCCCTCACGAGGAGGGCTTTGTTGTTTGTAAGGAGTCTGACGATGACCTACTTTCACATGCGAGCTGCACACTATCATTGGCGCGAAGTC
>JBAYTV010000133.1:0-5402 GCA_041675405.1 Sideroxydans sp.
AGCATGGACGAACTTTTCCCTTCAGATCTTGCGAAAAAGATGGTCGAGGACGATCGAAGGATACTGACAGAAGGCAAGACGATCACCGTCGAAGAGGAACTCAGTGGTCGTTCATATTCGACTATTAAATTTCCAATCCTTCTCAAAGGAAGACCCACTTACCTTGCTGGTTACACCATCGACATCACGGAAAAGAAAAGCAAGGATGAGAGCTTACTCAAACTCACTCAGGCGGTCGATCAAAGCCCCAACACCATCTTCATCACTGATCTTGATGCGAATATCGAATACGCCAATTCCGCCTTCACCAAAGTCACTGGATATAACTTGGAAGAAGCAATCGGTAAGAATCCGCGCATCTTGCAATCTGGGCGCACCCCCAAGGCCACCTACGACGACATGTGGGCACACCTGCAAGCGGGCGAGGAATGGCGTGGTGAATTGATCAATCGGCGTAAGGACGGTAGTGAATATATCGAATCAGCCATGATCTCACCCGTGCGCCAAGCAGATGGAAAGATCACCAATTACCTGGCAATCAAGCAGGACATCACTGAGAAACGTCGTGATGAGGAGCGCATCCAACAACTCGCGCATTTCGATCATTTGACTGGCTTGCCCAACCGCAGTCTGCTTAATGAACGTTTCAACTATGCCTTGAGTTTGGCGCAACGTAGCGGTGAGTCACTGGCTGTGATGTTCCTCGACCTAGACCACTTCAAGAATATCAATGACACGCTAGGTCATAGCATCGGCGACCGTTTCTTGATGGAACTTGCGATACGACTAAAAGCAACGATCAGAGATGAAGATACGGTGTCGCGCTTGGGGGGCGATGAATTTATCTTAGTGTTCCCTGGAACAGATGCGGATGCGGCTGCCATCGTTGCGAACAAGCTGATAGATGCCGTTTCGCAACCATATCAGATAGATAATCACGAACTCACCGGTACACCTTCTATTGGCATCGCCATCTACCCCAATGACGGCGACAACTTCGAGGACCTGCTGAAGAATGCCGATACCGCCATGTATCGCGTCAAACAGAATAGTAGAAATGATTTCCGTTTCTTCACTGCAGAGATGCAGTCTCATTCGGAGCGTAATCTGCAACTGGTGAATGCGATGCGCCATGCCTTGGCGCGTAACGAGTTCCATCTGCAATACCAGCCACAAGTCAGCTTGCGTGATGGCCGCATTATCGGCGCAGAGGCGTTGTTGCGCTGGCAACATCCTGAGTTGGGTGCGATCTCCCCTGCCGAGTTCATTCCTATCGCGGAAGATAGCGGGCAGATCATTCCTATCGGTGACTGGGTGTTGCGCACTGCCGTGAAGCAAATGAAGGGTTGGTTAGACAGCGGTTTACCACCGATGGTGATTGCGGTGAATCTCTCCGCTGTGCAGTTCCGCCAATCCAACCTGCCTGAACTGGTGACTCGTATTCTGGAGGAAGCACAGCTACCCGCCGAATATCTGGAACTGGAATTGACCGAAGCGGTAGCGATGGATGACCCACAAGCTGCTATCACCGTGATGGACAAGCTGTTCGGATGCGGTATCCGCATGTCCATCGATGACTTTGGCACTGGCTATTCCTCCTTGAGCTATCTGAAACGTTTCAAGGTCTATAAACTGAAGATAGATCAGTCGTTCGTGCGCGACATCGGTGATGATCCAGAAGACAAGGCCATCGTCACCGCCATCATCAATCTCGCCAGTAGCCTCGGCATGCACACCATCGCCGAAGGCGTGGAGACTGCCAGCCAACTCGCCTACTTGCGCTTGCAAGGGTGTGACGAGGTGCAAGGCTATTACTTCAGTAAACCTTTGCTTGCAGCAGAGTTCGATACCTTTGTGCGTAAGCCAAGATGATCAGGGGATAACCATGTATATCCATTGGGAAAAAGAATTAGAGCTCGGCAACGATCTCATCGATACACAACATCGGATGTTGATCTTGTTATGCCGCAAGCTGGATATCGCCATCAAGACACGTGAGGCAGAACAAACAGTTCTGAGGGTGATGCTGGAACTAAAGAAGTTCACTGAGTTCCACTTTGTCAGCGAAGAGAATCTGATGCACGAGATCGGTTATCCCCATGTGGCAGATCACGCACTCATCCATAGTGATTTGTTGCGGCAACTCGATATGGCGCTTTCTAAGATAGGGCATCGCAAAGAATTGCCAGAAGACCTGCTGTTCTTCCTCAATAAATGGCTGGGCTACCATGTCATCCATGAAGACTTGAAGATCGCCGAGTACGTGAAGAACGGGAAACGCAGACCTATTGGCGAGAATCTGTACGCCGAATATCTATTATCTGTAGCACATCCAATCCCAAAGTGATCCAGAGCAAGTTCCGGGTAAGCTGCTAGTGGTACGATTACCCGTCTCTAAGGCATTCATCCCAACTACCTAACAGGCGGAAACATGAGTATCAAACGCACGGCGTTTTTCATCTCGGATCGTACGGGTATCACGGTTGAGAAGTTGGGTCGCAGTATGCTGAGCCAGTTCGATGGCATCCAATTCAATCAAGTCACTCTTCCTTTCATCGACTCTGTGCATAAAGCGCATGAAGCATTGAAGCGTATCAACGAGGCTGCGCAGGAAGATGGGCAACGTCCCATCGTGTTCAGCACACTCATCGTGCCCGAGATCCATGACATCATCGAACAGAGCGATTCACTCATCCTCGACCTGTTCGAGAGTTTTATCGTGCCGATCGAGAATGAGTTGGGCATCCCCTCGTCCCATGCTGTGGGTAGAACCCATGAAACGGGTGTTCACTACAACGAGCGTATGGATGCGGTGAACTACGCCTTGAATCACGACGATGGCGGTGTCACCAAGGACCTAGGGCGAGCACAGATCATTCTGGTCGGCGTGTCACGTTGCGGAAAATCACCCACCTCGCTCTACCTTGCTTTGCAGTTCGGCATCTTTGCTGCCAATTACCCGCTGGTGGCTGAAGATTTTGAGAATAACTCCTTGCCCAGCGCTGTCAAACCGCTCATCCGTAAACTGCATGGCCTCACCATCCAACCCGAACGTCTGGCGCAGATACGCTCCGAGCGCATGCCTAACAGTCGTTATGCCTCATTGGAAAATTGTAAGAAGGAAGTGCGTCAAGCAGAAGAGATGATGCGCAAAGCGGAGATTCCAATGTTGGATGTGACAACTATCTCGGTCGAAGAGATAGCCACGACGCTACTGCACCTCACCGGATTGAAACGCCACTAAGCTCGTTGGCGCACCGCTTCAAATAAGCATACTGAGGCGGCTGCGGCGGCATTCAAAGACTCCACCTTGCCCGGCATCGGGATGATGAAACGTTGTTGTACGGCATCCTGCAATTCCTTTGACAGCCCCGCCCCTTCGTTGCCGATGGCGAAACCTAACTTACCTCGCAAGTTACTCTCATAGAGAGAGCGTTCAGCTTGCAAAGACGCAGCCAATATCTTGCCGCCGAATTCGCGCGTGACCGCGATGAGGTCGCTACTGTCGTGGATGTTCAAAGCAAAGTGTCCGCCCATCGCTGCGCGCAAGACTTTGGGTGACCAAGCATCGGCGCAACCCGTAGAAAGGAAGACTGCATCGCAACCCGCCGCTGCGGCACTGCGCAAGATAGAACCTAGATTGCCGGGGTCTTGGATGTCTTCCAACAACAAGATGAACTGACTGTGTGCTGGCGAAGCAGATGGTTCAGGTACATCGACCAAGGACAGCAGACCATTGGGTGTCTTGAGTTCGGAGAGTTGTGCGAAGAGAGCGTCATCGAGTTGCGTCCTTGGAAGTCCATCACACGCTGACAATAGATCCTTTATCTCGGGATTTTGAACGGCTGACTCGTTGATGAGCAGATGGGAGGGTTTACCCCCTGCATCAAGCAAGGCACGCAGAAGATGTGTCCCATCGAGGAGGGTCTGCCTTGTTTCCCTCCTCTCGCGTACAGAGGACGCTAGCTTGAGCAGCGATTTGAAGAAGGGGTTGTCGCGCGAAGAGATGCGCTTCAGTTCTGACATCAGGCTTCAGAATTTCCGCTTTGATCCAGCAAACTTCCCATCTCTTCCAAAGCAGGCAACTCGCCCAAAGTACGCAGATTCAAGTCATCCAATAGCTGCTGGGTGGTGGCGAACAACTCCGGCTTACCAGGTGTGTCGCGCGTACCGATGACCTCGATCCATGAACGTCCTTCCAATGTCTTCAATATCTGAGGGGATACATTCACACCACGTATCTCTTCGATATCACCGCGCGTCACGGGTTGACGATACGCGATGATGGCCAGCGTCTCCATTACGGCGCGCGAGTAGCGTGGCGGCTTTTGCGGATTGAGTTTGTCCAGATGGTCTTGCAGTTCAGGACGTGCGCGGAAACGCCAGCCGCTCGCCACGCGATTCAACTCGATACCGCTATCCGCGTATTTCTCAGCCAGCTCGGACAGTACTGTTTCGATGAAGGAGGTTTCCAGTGGCGCATCGCTCAGACGCTTCAATTCCGTGATGGACAATGGTTCCTGCGACGACATCAACGCCGCTTCGTACACACGTTTGAGCAGCACGGTATCCACGGGGTGATCGAGTTCGACGATATCAGTGCTAACCGTGTCTGTTGTTGCAAGGATTTGAGATTCTGCGTTGTCAGTCATTTGATTACTCCTCGATCGTGTTGGATCGACTGGTTCGGACATAGATAATCCCCAATGATTCGGTTTGTGTGATCTCGACCAAGGTCTCTTTCGCCAACTCAAGGATGGCGATGAAGGTGACGACCAGCATCGGGATGCTCGCCTCCGTCTCGAACAGACTCTCGAACGGGACGAAGTCGTGGTCACGCAACTGGCGCAACACTTTGGTCATCTGCTCGCGCACCGACAACTCTTCGCGACGCACCTTGTGGTGCGCGTGCACCTTGGCACGGGTGAGCAAGACCAGCCATGCGTTGCGCAGGTCTTCCACGCTCACGTTCGGCAGCCGCTCTATGACCGTACGTTCGATCAATACTTGCACCAACTCGAAATCGCGCCCCGACTGCGGTATCTCATTCAAGCGATGGGCCGCCAGCTTCATCTGCTCGTACTCTAGCAACTTGCGCATCAACTCGGCACGCGGGTCTTCGCTGCTCTGCTCACCATTCTCTTTCGGTGGGCGCGGCAACAACATGCGCGATTTGATCTCGATGAGTACGGCAGCCATCAACAGATATTCGGCCGCCAACTCCAAGCGATTGTTCTCCATCAACTCGATGTAGCCCATGTATTGCTGGGTGAGCTGCGCCATCGGGATATCGAGCACGTCGAGATTGTGTTTGCGGATGAGGTACAACAACAGATCGAGCGGACCTTGGAAGGTAGCCAACACGACCTCCAACGCATCCGGCGGGATGTACAGATCCTGCG
>JBAYTV010000134.1:0-5316 GCA_041675405.1 Sideroxydans sp.
CCCAGCGGGTGCGTCATGTCGGGTTCTTTGCCCTGCTTGAGCGAGGCGATGGCGGCAGCGAGCATGTCGTTGTACAAACTGAAACCAATTTCCTGCATCTCTCCACTTTGTGATTCACCCAGCACTTCACCTGCGCCGCGTATCTCCAAATCGTGCATGGCGAGGAAGAATCCGCTGCCCAGTTGCTCCATCGCTTGAATCGCTTCGAGGCGTTTCTTCGCCTGTGCGGTGAGGCCTTCCATGTTGTCCACCAAGAGGTAGGCATAGGCTTGGTGATGCGAACGTCCGACGCGACCGCGTAGCTGGTGCAACTGTGCCAGACCGAAGCGGTCGGCGCGATTCATGATGATGGTGTTGGCGGTGGGTACGTCGATGCCCGTTTCGATGATGGTGGTGCACAGCAGCACGTTGAAGCGCTGGTGGGTGAAGTCACGCATCACGGCTTCCAGATCGCGTTCGCCCATCTGTCCGTGTGCCACGCGGATGCGCGCTTCCGGCAACAGCGTCTCCAACTTCTCCAGCATGTTGTTGATGGTGTCGACCTCGTTGTGCAGGAAGTACACCTGACCGCCACGTTTCAACTCGCGCAGCACGGCTTCGCGGATCACGCCTTGGCTGAAGCTACTGGCGAAGGTCTTGATGGAGAGGCGGCGTTGCGGTGCGGTGGCGATGACGGAGAAATCGCGCAGACCTTCCAGCGACATCGCCAGCGTGCGCGGTATCGGCGTGGCGGTAAGCGTCAGCACATCCACTTCGGCGCGCAATGCCTTCAGGCGTTCTTTCTGCTGTACGCCGAAGCGATGTTCCTCGTCGAGGATGACCAAGCCGAGATTGTTGAACTTCACATCCTTTTGGATGAGTTTGTGGGTGCCGATGACGATGTCCAACTTGCCTTCCGCCAACTCCTTCAAGGATTGCGTCACTTCCTTGGTGGAACGGAAGCGCGACAACTCGGCGATCTTGATCGGCCAGTCGGCGAAGCGGGTACTGAAATTCTGGAAGTGTTGCTCGGCCAGCAGGGTGGTGGGGACGAGTACCGCCACTTGCTTACCGTCCATCACCGCCACGAAGGCGGCACGCAATGCGACCTCGGTCTTGCCGAATCCCACGTCACCGCAGATGAGTCTGTCCATCGGCTTGCCGGATTGCAGGTCGAGCAACACGGCTTCGATGGCAGCGGCTTGATCGGGCGTTTCTTCAAAACCGAAGCCCTCGGCAAACGCTTCGTAGTCGTGATAGGTCAGTTTGAAAGCGTGGCCTTTGCTTGTGGCGCGCTGTGCGTAGATGTTGAGCAACTCGGCGGCGGTGTCGCGCACTTGTTGCATGGCGCGGCGTTTGGCTTTGTCCCACGTGCCGCTACCCAGTTTGTGTAACGGCGCGGCCTCGGGTGCGCCGCCGCTGTAACGGCTGATGACGTGCAGTTGCGAAACGGGTACGTAGAGCTTGTCTTCGCCTGCGTAAACCAGCAGTAGGAATTCGTTCTCGCCTTCGCCGAGGTCGAGGTTCACCAAACCTTGATAGCGCGCGATGCCGTGTTGTTCATGCACCACCGGGTCGCCTGTCTTGAGCTCGGACAGATCGCGCAACATGCCTTCGACGTTGCTCTTCTTAGCGGCGCGTGTAGCGCGGCTGCGCGGTTGTGCGGCGTAGAGTTCGGTCTCGGTGACGATGGCGAACTTTTCATCGGGCAGCATGAAGCCGATCTGGATAGGACCGACGCCGAGCATGAACTTGTCTTTGCCGGCGAGGAAAGATGCGTAGTCCTCGCATACGATCGGTGTGAGGCCGTATTCCTTCAGATAGCCGGACATGATCTCGCGGCGGCCTAGGCTTTCGGCGAGCAGCAGGGTGCGGCCTTGGTAGCCACGCAGGAAGTCCGCGAATTTTTGCGTGGGGACTTCAGCGCGCCTATCAACAGCGATGGAGGGGATGGTTGACGTACAACTAGCAGTTAGGTTTTTGGAGGGCTCCCTCACCCCTAGCCCCGTGAAGACACCCTCGCCCGCTGGGAGAGGGCATGGGGTGAGGGTAGGGAGAGGGGAACTCTGGCTCCCTCTCCCATCGGGAGAGGGCTGGGGTGAGGGAACAATCGTGGCAACCACATCTACCCTTGCAAACTCTTTCGCTCTGATAAAAAACTGCTCACCATCCAAGAACAACTCTTTCGTTTCCAGCAGCGGATGTTGCGGGTCGCCACGCAATAGGTTGTAGCGCGAGGCGGTATCCACCGCAAACTGCTGTATCGCGGCATCCACATCGTGGTGCAGGCACAACGTGGCGTTCTGCGGCAGGTAGTCGAACAGCGTCGCGGTCTTGTCGAAGAACAGCGGCAGGTAATACTCGATGCCCGCAGGCGCGATGCCCTTGCTCACGTCTTTGTAGATGCGCGATTTGGACGGGTCGCCCTCGAAGCGGTCGCGGAAGTTCTGGCGGAAGGTCGCCTGACCTTTCTCATCCATTGGGAACTCGCGCGCGGGCAACATGCGGATCTCCGGCACGGGATACAAGGTGCGTTGCGTATCCACATCGAAAGTGGCGATGGTCTCGATCTCATCATCGAAAAGGTCGAGGCGGTAGGGCAACACGCTGCCCATGGCGAACAGGTCGATGATGCCCCCGCGCACGCAATATTCGCCTGGGGTGAGCACCTGCTGCACATGGTTGTAGCCGGCCAGCGTCATCTGCTGGCGGAAGGCGTCTAGGTCTAGGCGTTCCCCCTTTTTGAGGAAGAAGGTGTAGGCGGCCAGATAGGATACGGGGGGCAGCGGGTATAAGGCAGTCGTGATGGGTACGATGACGGCATCAAAGTTTTTACTGCGAATGTGATGCAGCGTAGCCAAGCGTTCCGAAATCAAGTCTTGGTGCGGCGAGAAATGGTCGTAAGGCAACGTCTCCCAGTCCGGTAGCAGATGCACGCGCAACTTGGGGCCGAAGAAGGGTATCTCCTCCACCAGTCGCTGTGCTTCCAATGCGTTGGCGGCGATGATGACCAGCGGCGAATGTTCGGCGGCGTATTGCGCCAGCGCCAAGGCATCCGAAGAACCAACTAGATTCGTGTAACGCGGGCGAGAATGTTTGGAAGCGAACAGCATGAGAACAGCCTAAAACAAAGGCGCGCATTATAAGCCAAGCGTATGAGCAATCTTTTAATTTACAATCCTGCCATGTCTGAATTCCACGCTTTAGTCCCCGCTGCCGGTTTCGGTGCCCGTATGGGTAACGAGTTGCCCAAGCAATACCTCAATCTGGCCGGGCGGCCCATGATCTGGCACGCGCTTTCCACGTTGTGCGCCAATCCCAACATCAAGACCGTGTTCGTGGTGTTAGCGCCTGAAGATGAATATTTTGTGCGCTATGACTGGTCGCATTGCGCGGGCGAGTTAGAGCCACTCTATTGCGGCGGTGCGACGCGTGCCGAGAGCGTGGCGAACGGTCTGCTGGCTTCCGAGTTGGAGCCGGACGATTGGGTGTTGGTACACGATGCGGCACGTCCTTGCCTGAGTACCCATCTGCTGTCGCGCATGATCGCCGAGTTACGCGACGATCCCGTGGGCGGCATCCTAGCTGTGCCAGTGGCAGACACCTTGAAACGAGGCGACTCGAAACAACGCATCGCGCACACCGAGCCGCGCGAGGGACTGTGGCAAGCGCAGACACCGCAGATGTTTCGTGCCGGATTGTTGGCGCAGGCGTTGCAGCAATGTAAGACGGTCACCGATGAAGCATCAGCTATCGAAGCGCTGGGGCTGCAGCCCAAACTGGTGGCGAGCGATAGCAGCAACTTCAAGGTCACCTATCCGCAGGACATCGTGTTGGCTGAGTTGTTGTTGAAAGGGAAAAACATTTAGCCACAGAGATCACAGAGGCCACAGAGAAGGTCGGCGGTTTTCTCTGTGGCCTCTGTGATCTCTGTGGCTTGTCTGGGGTTTTGATTGAGAGGATATATGCGTATCGGACAAGGTTTCGACGTTCATCAACTGGTGGAAGGGCGCAAGCTGATCATCGGCGGCGTGGACATTCCGTACAGCAAAGGCCTACTCGGACACTCCGATGCGGACGTGTTGTTGCATGCCATCTGCGATGCACTGCTGGGGGCGGCGGCACTGGGCGACATCGGCAAACATTTCGCCGATACCGATGCCAAGTTCAAAGACATCGACAGCCGCATCTTGTTGCGTGACGTGGCGCGCAAGATCGAGTCGGTGGGGTACCGCGTCGGCAACGTGGATGCCACCATCATCGCGCAAGTACCCAAGATGGCGCCGCACATCCCCACCATGGTCGCCAATATCGCGGCAGACCTTGGCATCGGAGCAAGCTGCGTGAACGTGAAAGCCACCACCACCGAACACCTTGGTTACACCGGACGCGGCGAAGGCATCGCAGCACAGGCGGTGGCGTTGTTGTTGGTGAATGTGGAGATGGTGGGTTGAGTGCTTTCCATATTTGTTTAATGCTAATAGCTACTTCTATAGCGTCATTCCCGCGAAAGCGGGAATCCAGTCTTAAAACAATTTCCCGCAACGCGGGACAAAATCTAAAAGCATTATTTATAAAACCACTGGATTCCCGCTTTCGCGGGAATGACGAAAAATTAAAGATGCACCTATGAAAATCCTCGCAATCGAGACCTCCACCGAATACTGCTCTCTCGCCTTGTGGCAAGACGGAGTCGTGAGTGAGCGTTGCGAGTTGGTGGGGCAGAAGCACTCCGAGGTGTTGATGGAGATGCTGGATGCCTTACTTCAGGATTCAGGATTGAGGGTTAAGGATCTAGAAGGTATCGCCTTCGGTAAAGGTCCGGGTTCGTTCACGGGGGTGCGTATCGCGTGTGGTGTGACGCAAGGATTGGCGCTGGGGGCGGATGTTAATGTGGTCGGTGTTTGCACCTTGGAGGCGTTGGCCGAGGCGTCGGGTAAAGACAAAGTCATCGCGGCACTGGATGCGCGCATGAGCGAGTTGTATCTGGCGGCGTATGAGAGACGTGATGGCGAGTGGTCTGCGGTCATCGCCCCATGCCTATGCAAAGCTGAAGATGCACCTGTGCTGAAGGGCGACGGATGGTTTGGAGTTGGGAGTGGATTTTTAGTGGGTTCCCTCACCCCAACCCCTCTCCCGGCGGGAGAGGGGCTAAAGGCGCGCTACGGTAGTCAGTTGTCGGGTGTGGATGAGAAGGCGGTGCCACAAGCTTCGGCAGTGGTGCGCATCGGCGCGCGGGAGTTCGCCAAGGGCAATGCTGTGGATGCGGCGTTGGCGTTGCCACGCAGGTCTTTGAAGAATTCAGAGCTGGCAGGGTCGACCACCATCACATCACTC
>JBAYTV010000135.1:0-5290 GCA_041675405.1 Sideroxydans sp.
GGCCATGCCTGCAGGGCCGGAGCCCACCACTGCGATCTTCTTACCGGTCTTCTTGTTTGCAGGTTGCGGTACGACCCAACCGTTCTCGCCGCCCTTGTCGATGATGGCGTGCTCGATGGATTTGATACTGACCGCTTCGCTGTTGATATTGAGCGTACACGCCGCTTCACAGGGTGCTGGGCAGATACGACTCGTCACTTCGGGGAAGTTGTTGGTGGAATGCAATACTTCGAGCGCCTGTTTCCAGTTGCCCCGATACACCAAGTCATTCCAATCAGGGATGATGTTGTTGACTGGACAGCCGTTGTTGCAGAACGGGATGCCGCAATCCATACAACGCGCACCTTGCTGTCTTGCTTCGGCATCGCTCAGATGAGCGACGAACTCTTGGTAGTGTTGCAGACGTTGCTCGACGGGCGCGTAACCTTCGTTGACGCGATCGAACTCCATGAATCCAGTTGGCTTGCCCATTATGCGGCCCCCTTCTGTTGCGCCGCGATCTCAAGCAAAGCACGACGATATTCGGTTGGCATGACTTTGACGAACTTGGGCAGGTAGCTGTTCCAGTTATCCAAGATCAGCTTGGCACGGGCGCTACCGGTGTAGCGCAGATGCTTCTCGATCTTGCCGCGCAAGGCTGCTTCGTCAGCCTTGTTCAGATGATTGAAGTGCACACGACCTTTGGAATCGACTTCACCCGTCTCGCTCGCAGCTGCCTCTTCAGGCACCGCTTCCAGTTGCACCATGGACATGTTGCAACGTTGTGCGAAACCTCCGTCTTCATCCAGCACGTAAGCCACGCCGCCGGACATACCTGCCGCGAAGTTGCGACCTGTCTGACCCAGCACCACGACCATACCGCCAGTCATGTATTCGCAACCGTGATCACCCAGACCTTCAACGACGGCGATGGCACCCGAGTTACGCACGGCGAAACGCTCGCCTGCCACACCGTTGAAGTAACACTCACCCGCCGTCGCACCATACAGAACAGTGTTGCCGACGATGATGTTGTCGGCTGCAGTCAGTTTGCTGTCCGCAGATGGCTTGACGATGATGCGACCACCGCACAGACCTTTACCCACGTAGTCGTTGCCTTCGCCTTCCAATTGGAAGCTGATACCGTGCGCCAAGAACGCGCCGAAGCTCTGCCCCGCAGTGCCTGTCAATTTCACGCGGATGGTGTCGTCGGGCAGACCTGCATTGCCGTGACGCTTCGCCACTTCATGCGACAACATGGCACCGACACTGCGGTTGACGTTGCGTACGCCCGTCTCGATGCTGACAGTACGCTTCGCATCCAATGCTTCTTTGGATTGTGCGATGAGATCGTTATCCAGCGCTTCGCTCAAACCATGGTCTTGTGTTTCCAGATGACGCCGCGCGACGCTGGCTGGAACATCAGGCTGATGGAACACCTTGGTGAAATCCAAGCCCTTGGCTTTCCAATGGGTGATGCCTTTGCGCATATCCAGCAGATCGCTGCGACCAACAAGGTCGTCGAACTTGCGCATACCCATCTGCGCCATCAACTCACGCACTTCTTCCGCAACGAAGAAGAAGTAGTTCACGACATGTTCTGGTTGGCCGGTGAATTTCCTACGCAATGCTGGGTCTTGTGTCGCCACACCGACCGGACAGGTATTGAGATGACACTTACGCATCATGACGCAACCCTCGACCACCAGCGGCGCGGTAGCGAAACCGAATTCGTCCGCACCGAGCAATGCACCGATCAACACGTCGCGACCGGTCTTCAACTGACCATCGACCTGTAGGCCGACACGCCCGCGTAACTTGTTCAACACCAAGGTCTGCTGGGCTTCGGACAAGCCCAATTCCCACGGCGTACCTGCGTGTTTGATGGAGGACTGTGGCGATGCACCTGTGCCGCCGTCATAACCGGAGATGACGATGTGATCGGCTTTGGCTTTGGACACACCTGCCGCGACCGTACCCACACCCACTTCCGACACCAACTTTACAGAGATGGAAGCGGATGGATTGGAGTTCTTCAGGTCATGGATGAGCTGCGCCAAGTCCTCGATGGAATAGATGTCGTGGTGCGGCGGTGGAGAAATCAAACCAACCCCCGGCACCGAGTGACGCAACTTACCGATGTACTCGGACACCTTGCCGCCCGGCAACTGACCGCCTTCACCCGGTTTTGCGCCCTGTGCCATCTTGATCTGGATCTGGTCCGCACTGCTCAGATACTCCGCGGTCACACCAAAACGACCCGAGGCGACTTGCTTGATACGTGAGCGCAAGGAGTCGCACGGCTTCATCGTTTGGTCAGCTTCGATACGGTTCTTGCCGATGATCTCGGACAGCTTCTCACCGCCTTGTAGCAACTTGAAGCGGTTGGCATCTTCGCCGCCTTCACCCGTGTTCGACTTGCCGCCGATGCGGTTCATCGCGATTGCCAAGGTAGCATGTGCTTCGGTAGAGATAGAACCCAAAGACATCGCTCCCGTCACGAAACGCTTGACGATCTCCTTCGCGGATTCGACCTCGTCCAATGGAACTGGCGCCCCGACTGAACCGATTTCGAACAATCCGCGCAGGGTCATCTGACGCTGCGTCTGGTCGTTGATGAGCTTGGCGTACTCTTTGTAGGTGTTGAAGTTATTGGAGCGTGTCGCGTGTTGCAGCTTGGCGATGGAGTCCGGTGTCCATGTGTGGTCTTCACCACGGATACGGTAGGCATAATCACCACCTGCTTCCAACATGTTGGTCAACACTGGGTCTGTACCGAAAGCAGCACTGTGCATACGCATCGCTTCTTCCGCGACATCTTGCAAGCCGATACCTTCGATCTGTGTCGCCGTGCCGGTGAAATACTGCTTCACGAAGTCGGAGTTCAAACCGATGGCTTCGAATATCTGCGACCCGCAATAGGATTGATAGGTCGAGATACCCATCTTGGACATCACCTTGAGCAAGCCCTTGTTGACACCCTTGATGAAACGTTTCTGTCCGTCCTTAGCGCTCACGCCTGCAGGCAACTCGAATTGCTCAATACTGTCGAATGCCAACCAGGGGCACACTGCCTCTGCGCCGTAGCCAGCCAACAAAGCGAAGTGATGTACCTCACGTGCCGAACCAGTCTCCACCACCAAACCAGTGCTGGTACGCAGACCTGCTTTGACCAAATGATGATGAACTGCCGCTGTTGCTAGCAAAGCCGGGATCGCCACGCGCTTGTCGGAGACCGCACGGTCAGACAAGATCAACACGTTGAAACCGCCAGTAACTGCTTTGTTTGCGGCTTTGCACAGATCTGCGATGGCTTTTTCACACCCTGACGCGCCATTCTTGGCAGCATAGGTCAAGTCCAGCACTTGAGATTTGTATTGTCCCTTGGTGAGCTTGTCGATGCCATGCAACTTCGCCATGTCTTCCAACGACAATACGGGTTGATGCACTTCCAAACGCAAGGTAGGTTTTGTTTCGTCGATACCCAGCAGATTTGGCTTAGGACCAATGAAAGAAGTCAGCGACATCACGATCTCTTCGCGGATCGGATCGATCGGCGGATTGGTCACTTGCGCGAACAACTGCTTGAAGTAGTTGTAGAGGACTTTGTTCTTGCTCGACAACACTGGCAACGCAGCGTCATTACCCATAGAGCCGGTGGCCTCTTCACCCGCACTCGCTAACGGCAGCATGATGAACTTGAGGTCTTCTTGCGTGTAGCCGAACGCCTGCTGCGCATCCAACAAGCTTATCTGCGCTGCGCGCTTGTCTGCCACCTTCGGCATGTCATCGAGGTAGTAACGCGACTGCTCGATCCACTTGCGGTACGGCTTGGCTGTAGCGATCTGTTGCTTGAGTTCTGCGTCATCGACGATGCGGCCTTGATCCATGTCGATGAGGAACATCTTGCCTGGTTGCAAACGCCATTTCTTCACGATCTTGCTTTGCGGTATAGGCAACACCCCCATCTCGGAAGCCATCAACACGACGTCATCGTCAGTGATGAGATAGCGTGCGGGACGCAGGCCGTTACGATCCAGTGTCGCACCGATCATGCGACCATCGGTGAACGCGACCGCTGCTGGGCCGTCCCACGGCTCCATCAGAGCGGCATGGTATTCGTAGAATGCACGGCGCTCTTCATCCATCAATGGATTACCCGCCCACGCCTCTGGGATCAGCAGCATCATGGCATGCGGCAAAGAATAGCCACCCGCCACCAGCAACTCAAGCGCGTTGTCGAAGCAGGCAGAGTCAGATTGGCCTTCAACGATGAGCGGCCACAGTTTTTCCAGATCTTCGCCCAACAATTTCGACGACATCGCTGCATGGCGCGCCGCCATCCAGTTCACGTTGCCGCGCAATGTGTTGATCTCACCGTTATGCGCGATCATGCGGAACGGGTGCGCCAGATTCCAAGTGGGGAAAGTGTTGGTAGAGAAACGTTGATGCACCAATGAGAAGGCACTGACTACGCGCGCATCTCGCAGATCAACGAAATACTTACCGACTTGATCAGCCAGCAACATGCCTTTGTACACGACGGTACGTGACGACATGGAAGGCGCATAGAAGCCCTTGCCCTGATTCTTGGCCAGCTTGCTGATGGCATGCTCCGCCATCTTGCGGATGACGAACAACTTGCGCTCGAACGCGTCTTGGTCGGCGGTCGTCTTGCCGCGCCCGATGAACACTTGGCGCACCACTGGTTCAAGCGCTTTGACGCTCTCACCCAGCGTGCTGTTGTCAACAGGGACATCGCGCCAACCGACGATGGTCTGGCCTTCTGCGACGACCTTATCAGCGATGATTTTTTCACAAGCAGCGCGCGCAGCAGCATCGCGCGGCAAGAACAACATGCCTACGCCGTAATCTCCGGCTGGAGGCAATTGGATACCACCCCAGTTCATCTCATCACGCAGGAACTGGTCTGGAATCTGGATCAGGATACCCGCCCCATCACCCGCCAATGGATCGGCGCCGACGGCGCCGCGGTGCGTCAGATTCTCAAGAATCTGCAGACCTTGACTGACTCGGTCGTGACTGGCTTTACCTTTGATATGTGCGACGAAACCAACACCACATGCATCATGTTCATTGCGCGGGTCATACAGACCTTGCTGCGCAGGCAACGAAGAATTGTTCACTTGTTTCTCACCTCGATGGTTACAACAAAATGGCGGCAACAGCCGCCTTCCAAAATCTATCCGAAAGGGCGGGAATGCTACCTTAAACCGGGGGGGGAGGGCAACCTGCTAGGGGGTTAAATCTCTTCTATGGCAAAAATACGCCTATGTTCGCGGATGGCATA
>JBAYTV010000136.1:0-5288 GCA_041675405.1 Sideroxydans sp.
ATGTGGTGCAGGGCGAGCGCGAATTGGTGAGTGATTGCCGCTCGCTGGCGAAGTTCGAGCTGCGCGGCATCCCCGCGATGGTGGCGGGTAGTGCGCGTATCCGCGTCACCTACCAAGTGGATGCGGACGGTTTGTTGAGTGTGAATGCGCGTGAGATGAATAGCGGTGTCGAATCGACGGTGACGGTAAAGCCGTCTTATGGATTGAGCGAGGGGGAAATCACTCGCATGTTGCAGGACGGCAACCAACACGCGCTCGACGATATGCAAGCACGTGCCCTGCGTGAGCAACAGACCGAGGCGGCGCAACTGTTGGAAGCCGTGGATAACGCACTGCAGTTGGATGGCGAAGCACTGCTTGATGCGCAAGCCAAAGCGAGGATCCAGGGCAGTATGGAAGTATTACGCAGCGTGCTGAGCGGTAGCGACCATCTTGTTATCAAACGCGCTGTTGAAGCCTTGAATCAGTCCACAGTCATCTTCGCGCAAGCGCGTATGGATCGTAGCGTATCCACCGCGCTCAAGGGCCATAACTTATCAGAATTGGAAGGGTAGTTCGTCATGACTCAGATAATCATCTTGCCGCATGAGGAGTTGTGCCCAAAGGGTGCGCTGATCGAAGCGACACCGGGTACCTCCATCTGCGATGCTTTGCTGGAACATGCCATCGACATTGAACATGCTTGTGAGAAGTCTTGTGCCTGCACCACCTGTCACGTCATCGTGCGTGAAGGTTTCCGTAGTCTAGAAGAAGCGACGGAACTGGAAGAGGATATGTTGGACAAAGCATGGGGTTTGGAGCCGAACTCGCGTTTGAGTTGCCAAGCCAGGGTGGCAGATACGCCACTGGTCGTCGAGATCCCGAAATATTCCATCAACATGACCAAGGAAGGTCACAGCAAATGAAGTGGATAGATGTGCGCGACATCGCTATCGCGCTCAGTGAGAAATTTCCAGAAGTCGATCCGACGACCGTGCGCTTCGTCGATCTGCATAACTATGTGGTCGATCTGGCAGGTTTCGACGATGACCATACTCGTGGTGGCGAGAAGGTGTTGGAAGCGATACAGGCGACGTGGATCGAAGAAGCAGAGTGATATCCATGCTGAAAGATTGGCGCAACATCTCTGACCGTTGGTTCTACTTGTTCGGAGTGCTTATTGTTCTCGGCTTGATTGGCGGAGCCTTGTATCTGCAATACGGTTTGCGCGAAGACCCATGCCCCTTGTGCATGATCCAGCGTGTCATCTTCATCGCCATCGGTGTGTTGTTCTTCATCGCAGCCATTCACAACGCTGGACGCATCGGACGTTGGGTGTATTCGACGCTGATCGCGCTCACGGCATTGGGTGGGGTGGCAGTTGCATCGCGCCATATCTGGTTGCAACATCTGCCGAAAGACCAAGTGCCCGCTTGTGGTCCAGGGCTGGATTTCATGTTGAAGAACTTTCCGATGGCCGAAGTTTGGCAAGAGCTGATGCATGGCTCGGGCGAGTGCGCTACCAAAGGCTGGACGTTCCTCGGTTTTGGCCTGCCTGAACTGGCTCTGACTTGGTATGTGTTCCTTGGACTCTTGGCGATATTCATCACCGTCAAAAAGTCTAGTCTCTAGCGATACAAAGCGATCCGGCTGAAGCACACATCCGCATCCATTTTTCTGCCGATAGCGACATTGCCGATGCGGCGCAGTTGTTTCGTATTAAGTCCAAGCAGAATACGGTGTGGCATGAAGTCGGCGAAGGGGATGCGTTGGGTTTTCCAATTCGCATCGGTAGTAAAGCTGTGGCGGTAGGACTGCCAAACCATTTGCGTATCGCCTGTCCGTAGATGCACGTTATAGCTTTCATTATTTCCGCACACCTCGATCTCGATTCCCTCAAAGCCGCTGGCGTCAAGCAACCGCTCTTCACCTAGATCAAGGCTGGCTTGAATGAAGCCACCGTTGTTTTCTAGGCACACTTCACCGATTAAACGCAGGCAGGGTTTCCCTGAAACCATCGTTGCGCGCAAATCAGCTTTTGAGATTCCGCCCATGACTGTATCGGTCACCGCGCGCCATGGCTTGCCGTTGTTTGCGTATACATCACCGCGAACCCTGTCGTCGGTGATGAAAGATGAATCCTCGATCATTTTGTTTTGACTGCTTCGCACAAGGGCATTCTCACAGGCAGCACAGGTGTCTGCACTGTCGTCAGCAAGCCACATGTGCCGTAGCCACTCGCTCGCAAGCGATTTTCGATGGCAGCTAGATCTTGTGAAGAGACCTGTGGGGTGGCGGCTAATACCCATGCGTATTTTCGACTGGGGTGGCCGACCACGGCATAGCGATAATCGGGGGCAAGATCGATGATCCAATAGTCACCGCCGAATAGATAACGCCAACCAAATAACTTCACAAAAGTCACTTCCAGTTTTGCATTGCTACGCGCATCCACGATGCGTGCTTGTCCTTCTGCTTCAGAGACCTCGCCTGATATTGTGGTGCAACGGTTGATGACCGAGATCGCACCATTCTTGAGTGCGTATTCCGCCGTGACATCGCGCGCGCATTGACGTTGAAAGTATTGCGGGATGCTGGCGATCTCGTACCACTTGCCGAGATAGCGATCCAGATCAACATGCTCAACAGTAGCGAGCGATTGTGCCAGTGCGATAGAAGGAAGTAGCAACAGCAGGCTGATGAATGTTTTGTGATTTCTCATTGATGACACTTTCTTTTGGATTGGGAAGTGAGCTGAAGTGAGGAAGCATCGCGCAGATCAGCAAGAGGCCCCATCAGTGCTACACCGTCAAAGGGTGGAGGCTGTTGCAACACCCCCGAGCCACCTGCCCATAAGGCGATGTGAGCAGGGATTGCAGCACGTGCCAGTTGCAAACCGGTTTTGACTTGGGGGCGGCAATGGTTTCTCTGAAAGAAAGCACCAAGAAAGCACCGGACTGAGCATTTGCAGTTTTGTGAAGGCACAAAAAAGCAGGCCGTAGCCTGTTTTTCTGTTAGCGGAGATCCGGTCGATCAGTCTTCGAAGCGCTTGATCATGATCCTACGTAGCAGGTTGTCTTTCACGACGAACTGGTGATACAGCGCAGCCGCGACGTGGAACACCACCAACAACAGCATGATGCCGATGAACAGTTCGTGCACTTCTTTTGCGTCGACCTTGTGGAAGTCGGGGATCAAAGCTGGGTCGCCTGCTTTGAGTGCTTCAACGACGCCCGAGGTGGCAGCCGTGATCATGCCGGTGACGACGACGGCCATGACGGTGAGGTTGGTCAACACATGGGTCAAAGAAGCGACTTTGTTCAACAAAGGATTGGCGTTGGCCGGAGCAGGTTCGCCGTCTTTCTTTCTGAAGTAGATACGCAAGAAAGTGAGCAGAAGCACGAGGTTGCCGATGAGGAAGTGCACTGGGTACATTGATAGTTTGGCGGCGGCATCTTTGCTTTCATCCAATTCATGGCCGAAGTAAAAGGCGACGATGACGAGGACGAAGATGACCCAATGCATCAGGGCGGTACGTTTGCTGTATTGCTTCATGAAACTCTCCTGTAGAAAAAAGCCCGCATATTTTAACGGATTGTTCGGGAAATTAGCCCTGTCCTGACTGTGACATTATGGGCAAGCGCATGGTCGCAATCAATCCGCCACCGTCACGTGCGGCCAATATCAATTCACCGTGATGTGCACGGGCGGCGCGTTCGACGATGGCCAAGCCCAATCCAGAACCACTGGCGTCACTTCTCGCATTCTCAAGTCGCACGAAGGGTCGTTTCGCCGATTCGAGATGTTCGTGGGGTATGCCTGCACCACGATCCGATACCGATAGCACGATGAAATTTCCTGCTTGTCTAAGGTTCACGGCTATCTCACCATCGCCATATTTGACAGCGTTATCGAGCAGGTTGGACAGCGCACGTTTGAGCAAGGTCGGACGTACGTACTGGGGGGGTAAGTCGGCTAGGGCGATCCCGATTGCGTGAGACTCGTAACGTTGGGCGACCTCGTTCACCAATGCGGATAGATCGGTCATGACGGGTTGTTCCTGTGCATCCAGTCTGGCGTAATCAAGGAACTGTTGGATGATGCCATCCATCTGCATCACGTCCGCTTCGATGTCTGCGCGTAGTGATTCATCCTTGCTCAATTCAGCGGCGATGCGCATACGTGCCAGCGGAGTGCGCAAGTCGTGCGAGATGCCGGCCAACACCAACGCTCGTTCTTTAGCGTTGGTTTCTAGGTCGGAGGACATCTGGTTGAAAGCCCGCGATACCGCGACGATCTCTTGCGTACCCACCTCGGGAAGTGGCGTGAGGGATATTCCTTGTCCTATCTGTTGCGCGGCTTTGGATAAGCGTTGCAATGGCCGCGCGACTTGGCGTGCGATCAGGTATGCACCCAGGAGTGCGAACACGAACGCGACACCTCCGCCTAATAGCAGTATGCGTGACATGGGTTGCTCGATACGTGTCCTGGGGATCGCCACCCAGAATTCATCTTGTCCGATGTGGAAGCTCACCCACAAATCGTTGATGCCGTTACGGGTGGAGGCGAAGTGGGTCTCTTTGCCTAACTTGGCGCGCACGGCTTCCGTCATCAGATGGAGTTCGGTGCTGGCTTCATCCAGCGGTGTGCTGCTATCGCTTGGTTCACCGATCTCGACGCGCATCCCTTCGACTTCACGCAATTCAGCCAACAAAGCACCTCGCCATTGTGGTGCGGCAGACAAGATAGCTGCGCGAGTAAGGTTGATGGTCGAAACCACCAGTTGTGCTTTCTGTTGCGCGCGCGGGGCTTCAGACGCCTGTCTGAATACCCACACCAGTGTCGCCAGTGACAGCACGATCAAAGCTGAGATCAGTAGGAACGAACGAAAGAGCAGTGTCTTCGGTATCATGGCGTCACACCTTTACGCCGTCGGGAACGAATACATAGCCGTGTCCCCAGACCGTTTGGATGAACCTGGGTTTGTCTGTATCGGGTTCGATGAGTTTACGTAGGCGTGAAATTTGTACGTCAATGGCGCGATCGAACGGTTCGTGGTCACGCCCGCGTGACAATTCCATGAGCTGGTCGCGCGAAAGGGGATGGCGGGTATGTGTCACCAACGTTTTGAGCAATGCGAACTCACCTGTCGTGAGTGCGACCGGTTGTCCCGCACGCTTTAGCTCACGCGTACCCAGATTCAGTTCGCAGTCGCTGAACGTGACGATCGTATCGATAGCTTCAGGCGCGCCTGCGGGATGTGAGCCTTTGCGGCGTAATACGGCGTTGATACGTGCCACCAACTCGCG
>JBAYTV010000137.1:0-5268 GCA_041675405.1 Sideroxydans sp.
GAATACATCCATCACCACTTGCAGAACCTTACCTATGGCCAACTGCCTGATGGCACATGGTCTGTTGCACACACTTCCGAAGAAGCCAAAGCAATGGGTTTCTGGGCTTTGAATCTGGATACTTTCTTTGTTTCTCTGTTGCTAGGCGCTGTCTTTATGCTGGTGTTCCGTAGCGTAGCCAAGAGCGTCGTCACAGGTACCCCAAGCGGTTTGCAGAACTTCTGCGAATGGGCGATCGAATTCATTGACAGCAGCGTACGTGGTTCTTTCACTGCAAAGAACAACATGGTCGGACCTTTGGCGCTCACCATCTTCTTCTGGGTGTTTACCATGAACTTGATGGACTTGATTCCCATCGACTACATCCCACTGCTGATGACGTCCCTTGGCGTTCCTTTCTTCAAAGTCGTTCCTTCTACCGATCCAAATGCGACATTCGGCATGGCCATCGGTGTATTCCTGCTGGTGCTGTACTACAGCGTGAAGATGAAAGGGCTTGGCGGATTTGTGGGTGAACTCACACTGCAACCGTTCGGCAAATGGGGCATACCAGTCAACTTGCTGTTGGAAGGCGTGAACTTGATCGCCAAGCCAATCTCTCTGGCGCTGCGTCTGTTCGGTAACATGTACGCTGGCGAAATGATCTTCATCCTGATCGCTCTGATGGGCGGTGCATGGGCGGGCTTCTCAGTAACTGGCGTAACTCTGTTCGGTTCGCAGATCTTGCTTTCACTGGGTTGGGCGATCTTCCACATACTGATCGTGACATTGCAGGCGTTCATCTTCATGACGCTCACGGTTGTCTATCTGGATATGGCGCATCAGGAACATCATTAATTCTTTATCAACTTTATTATTTATCAACAGGAGAAATAGAAAATGGAAATGACAACTGCCACAGCTCTGCTGTACATCGCTGGCGCATTGATGATGGGTCTGGGCGCGCTTGGCGCGGCCGTTGGTATCGGTATCTTGGGTGGCCGTTTCTTGGAAGGCGCTGCTCGCCAACCTGAACTGATCCCAATGCTGCGTACACAGTTCTTCGTTGTGATGGGTCTGGTTGATGCGGTTCCGATGATCGCTGTTGGTATCGCGATGTACATTCTGTTCGCTGTAGTCGGCTGATCCGCCCAACACAAAACGCATAACTAAGAAAGGAAGCTTGCATGAATATCAATGCAACTCTTCTCGCCCAGACCATCATGTTCGCGCTGTTCGTATGGTTCTGCATGAAGTTCGTGTGGACACCGATCGTCGCTGCGCTCGAGACTCGTAAGAAGCTGATCGCTGATGGATTGGCTGATGCTGAACGTGCTAAACATGATCTGGAATTGGCCTCCAAACGCTCCGCTGAGATTTTGCGCGAAGCGAAGGAAAAGGCTGGTGAGATCATCGCCAATGGCGAAAAACGAGGTAGTGAGATCGTTGAGGAAGCCAAGAATCAAGCTAAGGTAGAAGGCGACCGCATCATCACTGGTGCTAAGGCAGAGATCGATCAAGAAGTGTTCCGCGCTAAGGAACAACTGCGCACTCAAGTGTCGGCCATCGCGCTGGCGGGTGCCGGCAAGATCTTGGGTCGCGAGATCGATGCTAAGGCACACAACGACCTGCTCGATAAACTCGTTGCGGAAATCTGATCGTCATGTCTAACGCGATTACTATTGCACGCCCTTACGCTCAAGCAGCTTTCGAAGAAGCGCAAAAGCAGGATGCACTCAAGGCTTGGTCCGAGCTACTGTTAGGACTGACCGAAATTGTGCAGAACGCTGAAGTGCAAGCCGTTGTAAGCAATCCAAAAGTGTCCAAAACTAAAGTCGCCGGTCTAATGGACGCTTTTGTAGGCGCGAATGCGAACGCACAGCAACGCAACTTCGTGCGCGTCTTGGCTGATAACCAGCGTTTGCTGGTGTTGCCTGAGATCGCTGGACTGTTCGAAGTGCTGAAAGCGGAAGCTGAGAAAACGGTCAATGTAGTGGTCGATTCCGCTTTTGAGCTGTCAGCTGCACAACAAGAGAAGATCGTCAGCTCACTCAAGAAGCGTATGGGCCGTGAGATCAAGTTGGCTTGTAACGTTAAAAAAGATCTGTTGGGTGGCGTAGTGATCCGCGCCGGAGACAAGGTGATAGACGGCTCCGCGCTCACACGTCTTGGCGAAATGGCGAATGCGCTTGCTTAATTGCTGCCAACTTGGCCTGATAAAGAATTATCAAGAATGAGGAAATCCAGATGAAGCTCAACCCTTCCGAAATTAGTAATCTGATCCGCAGTCGCATCGAGAACTTCGAAGCACTGACCCAAGCGCGCACCGAAGGTACGGTGGTCAGCGTGACCGACGGTATCGTCCGCGTCCACGGCTTGTCCGACGTGATGCAAGGCGAGATGTTGGAATTCCCAGGCAACACTTTCGGTCTGGCGCTGAACCTTGAGCGCGACTCCGTCGGTGCGGTCATCCTGGGCGAATACGAACACATCACCGAAGGCGACACAGTGAAATGTACTGGTCGTATCTTGGAAGTGCCAGTTGGTCCAGAATTGCGCGGTCGTGTAGTGAACGCGCTGGGTCAACCAATCGACGGCAAAGGCCCGATCAATGCCAAGATGACCGACAAGATCGAAAAGGTCGCTCCTGGCGTCATCGCACGCAAGTCTGTCGACCAACCAGTGCAAACTGGCCTGAAGTCCATCGACTCCATGGTTCCAGTCGGTCGCGGTCAACGCGAGCTGATCATCGGCGACCGTCAGACAGGTAAGACTGCGGTTGCTGTTGATGCCATCATCAACCAAAAGGGTCAGAACATGACCTGTATCTACGTTGCGATCGGTCAAAAGGCTTCGACCGTTGCTAACGTGGTGCGTAAGTTAGAAGAGCACGGCGCGATGGAATACACCATCGTGGTTGCTGCCACCGCATCTGATTCCGCGGCGATGCAATTCTTGGCACCGTATGCTGGTTGCACCATGGGCGAATACTTCCGTGACCGTGGCGAAGACGCATTGATCGTTTACGATGACTTGACCAAGCAAGCATGGGCATATCGTCAGATCTCCCTGCTGTTGCGCCGCCCACCTGGTCGTGAAGCTTACCCGGGCGACGTGTTCTATCTGCACTCCCGTCTGTTGGAGCGCTCGGCTCGTGTGAATGCCGAATATGTCGAAGCCTTCACCAAGGGCGCAGTCAAAGGCAAGACCGGTTCTTTGACCGCTCTGCCAGTGATCGAGACACAAGCAGGTGACGTTTCCGCCTTCGTTCCAACCAACGTGATTTCCATCACCGACGGTCAGATCTTCTTGGAATCGGACCTGTTCAACGCAGGTATCCGCCCGGCGATCAACGCCGGTGTGTCCGTATCCCGCGTCGGTGGCGCAGCTCAAACCAAGGTCATCAAGAAACTGGGTGGCGGTGTGCGTCTGGCACTGGCTCAGTATCGTGAGTTGGCAGCGTTCGCGCAGTTCGCTTCCGATCTGGACGAAGCGACCCGCAAGCAACTCGAGCGCGGCAAGATCGTTACCGAACTGATGAAGCAATTGCAATACGCTCCTCTGTCCGTTTCCAAGATGGCTGCGACATTGTTCGCTGTCAACAAAGGTTACTTCGATGACGTGGCGGTGCCTAAGGTGTTGGCTTTCGAAGCCGGTCTGCATGCTCACTTGGGTTCCAAGAACAAGGCATTGATGGACGCGATCGAAGCGACCAAGGACCTGTCTGCTGACAACGAGAAATTGTTGGTTGCAGCTATCGAATCGTTCAAGGCAAGCGCAGCTTATTAAGGCGAGGTGATTTATGGCCGGCAGTAAAGAGATTCGCACCAAGATCAAGAGCGTAGAGAATACGCGCAAGATCACGCGTGCGATGGAGATGGTGGCAGCAGCGAAGATGCGCAGAGCGCAGGAACGCATGCGTGCCGCTCGTCCCTACGCCGAAAAGATCCGCAACGTCGCTGCACATCTATCGCGTGCCAACCCAGAATACAAACATGCATTCTTGGCTAAACGCGAAAATGTGAAGAACGTCGGTCTCATCGTCGTCACCTCGGACAAAGGCTTGTGTGGTGGTTTGAACACCAACCTGTTGCGTCTGGCTGTGAACGAAATGAAGACATGGGAAGGTCAAGGCAAGGGATTGCTCGTATGTCCTATCGGTAACAAAGGCTTCGGCTTTATGAACCGTATCGGCGCAAAAGTGAAATCGCATATGGTTGGTCTGGGCGATACACCGCACGTAGAGAAGCTTATCGGCACCGTTAAAGCGATGCTGGATGCCTATGTCGCAGGTGAGATCGACGCGATCTATCTGAGCTACAACCACTTCATCAACACCATGCGCCAAGAGCCTCGAGTCGAGCAGCTGTTGCCGCTGACAGGCGAGAAGCTGGGTAGTAGCGATGCGACTTGGGATTACATCTACGAGCCGGACGCCAAGAAAGTCATCGACGAATTGTTTGTTCGCTACATCGAGTCCTTGGTCTATCAGGCCGTCGTTGAGAACATCGCTTCCGAGCAAAGCTCACGTATGGTGGCGATGAAGGCAGCGTCTGACAATGCGAAGAGCGTCATCAGCGAACTCAAGTTGGTCTACAACAAAGCACGTCAGGCAGCGATCACGAAAGAGATTTCCGAGATCGTGGGCGGCGCAGCGGCGCTGGAATGATTTGGCGTGACCAAATCTTCCAAGCATAGAGGGTAGAGCGATTTTAGTTAGCAAAGAATTTCAGAATTAATTTAGACGGGGAATCTTAAAATGAGTCAAGGAAAGATTGTTCAGTGTATCGGCGCGGTGGTTGACATCGAGTTTCCGCGCGACAAAATGCCAAAAGTTTATGAAGCGTTGACCCTGGCGGATGCCGGTACCTCAACAGCTGAACCAGGCTTGACCTTTGAGGTTGAGCAGCAACTGGGAGATGGCGTGGTGCGCACGATTGCGATGGGTTCATCCGATGGCTTGCGTCGCGGCATGTTGGTAAATGCTTCTGGCAAAGCAATTCAAGTACCTGTTGGTGAAGGCACTTTGGGACGCATCATGGACGTGCTGGGTCGCCCCATCGACGAAGCAGGGGATATCAAGTGCACCGAGCGTCGCTCGATTCACCAAGCCGCCCCAAAGTTCGATGAACTGTCTCCTTCCATTGATTTGCTCGAAACCGGCATCAAGGTGATCGACTTGGTCTGCCCGTTCGCTAAGGGCGGCAAGGTGGGTCTGTTCGGTGGCGCAGGTGTGGGTAAGACCGTGAACATGCTGGAGCTGATCAACAACATCGCCAAGCAACACGC
>JBAYTV010000138.1:0-5247 GCA_041675405.1 Sideroxydans sp.
AAATGATGTGACGAGAACATTCCGATTCGAATAGAATCACCTCGCAATGGCGAATCGAATACTTACATCGACTTTACGGTTACTGCTTGTCGTGCTGATCAGCACGTTCATGTCGCCTAGCTTCGCGTGGCAGATGATAGATAGTCATCATGAAACCACCATCGCATCGTTTATCGATAACGATGACCATCACCACCATGAACATGATCTGCACCATCACTACCATCATGACAACGATGCGGAAGGTGATGACGATTCAGCGCACAACCAGATAGGACATCTGTTGAGTCATCTTCCTGCGGTCTTGCATGAAGTTGTAGTGTTACCAGCTTCATCGCCCGAATCGATTACTTATCCATCTTTTCACAGCACCTTCGCCTACACGGCTACCGACCCGCCTTTCAAGCCCCCCCGTTTTTCCTAATCTCTGACACGACTGTGCTCCGCAGGTGCTTACCTGCGGTTTGTTGTATCTGCTGAAAAGGAATCATCATGTCGAGAGAATCATCTCGAACTTGGGCGTTGTTACGGCTTCACCAAGTTCATCGACCTATATTGCGCTTCAAGCTGTTCGCACTCACGCTGACAGCCATCTTGTTTGGCAGTGTCCAAGCTGAGGGCCTGTCCATCACTGAATCACTCGCATTGACCGAGCGCGAGGTCGTGATCAGTGCGTTGTCGCGTCCGGCTTGGATAGAGGCCGAAAGCGGTCGTATGGCGCACGCTGAAAGCATCGTCACCGAAACGGGTCTGATGCCTAATCCGGTGTTCTCTTTTAGTCGTGATCGACTGGGCATGACCGGGGGCGACATCACCGAACGTTCTGTCGAGGTGTCACAGACATTCGATCTTTCCGGTCGTCGCTCATTGCGCCACGAGGCTGCTACACAGCGCTTGGATGCCGCCAGATCTGACTCACGGATTAGGCGCTTGAATACCATCGCTGATGTACGTCGATCATTTGCACTGACCATGCACCATGTGCAGATCCAATCTGCGCTGGGATTGTGGCTGACCAGAATCGAACAAGCGGCAGCGATGACCGCAAAGTTGGCCAAGGCCGGCGAAGTCTCCGGCTATGACCGGCGCCGCATCGAACGCGAAGCTCAGTCAGCAAGGACTCGATTGACGCTGGCCCAAGCTGATGCAGCACGCAGTCGTGAAATGTTGTCCGCACTTTCAGGCAAGAAACCGGATGAGGTGACACGTCTTTTGGGGGAACTACTCCCCGATAGCACACCCGCGCTAGAAGGACTGCAAGCGGGATTGCGACAACGCCCCGACCTCGCCAGTCTGCTTGCCCAAGCCGAGGCTTCTGGGCGGGAAGGTCAGGCGGCTCGACGCGGATGGATTCCTGATCTGACGCTGGGTGTCGGTCAAAGAACCTTAGTAGAACCGACGCAGAGCGGCAACGGTGCCATCGTCGGTGTGTCGTTCTCCATTCCATTGTTTGATCGTAGCCAAGCACTGCAACAGAGAAGTCTCGCCGATCAGCAGACTCTGCGGGCAGAGCATCAGATGGCAGAGGCCAAGGCCGATGCCGAACTGCGCGGCGCATGGCAACAGGCGGACGAATTGCGCAAAGCGGCATTGGCTTACCGCAGTGATTCACCGGATGGAACGCAGGGGCTGACCGCAATTGCCCAAGCAGCCTATCAATCTGGTGAAGCTGGGTTGCTCGAATTGCTCGATGCTTACCGTACCGAATTGGACTTTTCTACAACCGCACTTGATTTGGCACTGCGTGCGCGCCTAGCCCATATCGAGCTTGAAACCCTGTCTGGAGTGTCATCCTATGAATAAACTTAATCTGTTAATGATCCTAGTGGCTGCATTGGCCGTGACTGCTTGTTCCCCAAAGACAGAACATGGTGCTGCCGATCAAAGTGCCCACGCTGAGCATGGTGGAGATCATGGACATGATCATGGTGCTGGCAACATCGCCGTCACCCACTACACCGACACGACCGAGATGTTCGTCGAATTCCCGAAACTGGTGAAAGGCGAGGAAGCGGCTTTTGCAGCACACATGACCTATATTTCCTCCTCCTCCTTTCAAGCTGTGAATGAAGGGCAAATGACGGTTGTTCTCTCCGGAGGCAATCAACCGGAAGAGCGTGCAGAGGTCGGCATTAGCGCAACGCCCGGCATCTTCCGCCCGAAGATCACGCCGCAACATGCAGGGAAACGCCATCTCACTTTCTATCTGGTCAATGCGGGGACGACCGTGACGCACGATCTGGGAGAGGTGGAAATCTACCCTGATCATAAAGCGGCTGAAGCGGTTGCTGCTGATGAAGGTGAAGATGGGGGTATCGGTTTCACCAAAGAACAACAGTGGAAGATTCCTTTCGCAAACACGCCTGTAGTCGAACGCGAGTTGCATGATTCAGTGACTGCATCGGCCACGCTGCGCCCGCGTGCAGGTGGCGAAGCCATCCTCGCAGCTCCTGCTGCCGGGTTGCTGCGAGCGGGAGCAGAAGGCTTCCCGCAGATCGGCATGACGGTCAAAGCCGGTCAGGTCTTGGGATATTTCGTACCCAAGTTGGGTGGCGAGACGGATGCGGCAACATTGGAACTGGCCGTACAGCGTGCCAGCATCGAAGTTGAAGAAGCACGGCAAGCACTGACGCGTTTGGAGAGTTTGTTCAAGGCTGAAGCGATCCCTGAGAAGCGTTTGCGCGAGGCACGCAATCGCGAGCGCTTGGCGACTGCGGAACTGGAGGCGGCACAACATCGTGCGAGCACATATTCCGGTGGCAGTGGTGGCATCCCGCTCAAGTCCCCGATCAACGGGACGGTGGTGGCAGTAGGTGCCGGAGCGGGTGCGGCAGTAACCGACGGACAGACGCTGATCCATATTGCCGACCTCGGCAAGCTATGGCTGGAAGTTCGCATTCCGGAAAGCGAATTGGGCAAATTCACACAACCTACCGGTGCTTTCTTCAAATTGGATGGCGAAGAAAGTGCGCGTGTGCTGAATGTCGGACGTAATGCCCGCCTCGTTGCCTATGGTGGTTTGGTGGACAAAGACAGTCGCACGGTATCGGCTATCTTCGAATTCGACAATGCACAAGGTCGCTTGCGTGCGGGGATGAATCTGCGTGTCGGCATCTATACCGGCCGCTCTGAAAAGACATTGGCTGTCCCGACTTCTTCTATCGTCGATAACAACGGCATGTCTGTCGTGTTCATCCAGAAGGAAGGCGAGTCATTCGAGCGACGTGTCGTCAGTGTCGGCACCAAGGATGGTGATTGGATAGGCTTGCGTTCCGGTGTATCTGTCGGCGAACGGGTCGTGAGTCTGGGCGCTTATCAAGTGCATCTCGCTGCAGTTGCTCCGGCGGCGCTCGGTCATGGCCACGCACACTAAGGGATAGAAAATGATCGCTACCATCATCAGAAATTCTCTAGCCAACCGGCTGTTCGTGCTTGTCGCGGCTGGATTGCTGCTTCTGTGGGGGGGCTGGCAGACATCGCGCATGCCGGTGGACATCTTCCCCGACCTGACTGCTCCCTCCGTCGTGGTCGTGGCCGAGGCACACGGTATGTCGCCGACCGAAGTCGAGAACCTCGTGACTTTTCCCATCGAGACCGCTGTCAACGGTTCGCCCGGTGTGCGTCGCGTTCGTTCAATCTCCAGTGTGGGATTGGCCGTCATCACGGTGGAGTTCGCTTGGGGAACGGACATCTTGCAGGCACGCCAAATCGTAGCGGAGAAGTTACAGGTCGCCCGCGCCAGCTTACCGCCTGATCTGCCGCCGCCTCAGATGACACCTGCCGCCTCGGTGATGGGCGAGATCATGTTCATTGCACTGACTTCCGAAGTACATGGAGGCACGGAGCTAAAGAGCACTGCTGACTGGGTGTTGCGTCGCCGCATCCTTGCCGTGCCGGGGGTGGCTGAGGTGCTCACCATCGGCGGTGAGGAGAAACAGTATCAGGTCACGCTCGTGCCGGAACGTCTGGCGAGTTATCGCATCACGATGGACGAAGTGCTGCGCAGTCTGCGTGAGACGAATCAGAATGCGCCCGCCGGATTCTACAAAGAAGGCGGACAGGAATATCTGATTCAAGGTGTGGGTCGTATCCAGACCGTTGAAGACATCGGAGAAACAGTGGTGGCGATGCGTGCAGGGCAAGCAGTGCTGGTACGGCATCTGGGCGAAGTCGCAATCGGCGCGGGTATCAAGCGCGGTACGGCGGCTCACAATGGCAAACCTGCCGTCATTCTCGCCATCCAGAAACAGCCGGGAGCCAACACGCTGGAATTGACGGAACGCTTGGATGAGACATTTGCCACCCTGCAAGCCAGCTTGCCGCAAGGCATGAAGATCGAAGATCACATCTTCCGTCAGGCGGACTTCATTGATCGTGCCATCTCCAATCTGCTCACGGTGTTGTTGGATGGGGCGATACTGGTGTTTGCCATCGTGTTCGTCTTCCTAGTATCGGCCCGCGCCACCGCCGTCACTTTGATCGCATTGCCGCTGTCGTTGATGACGGCGATCATCATCATGCAGGCGATGGGGGCGACGCTCAACACCATGACCTTGGGTGGCCTGGCTATCGCACTGGGGGCGCTGGTGGACGATGCCATCATCGTGGTGGAGAACATCATGCGTCGCCTGAAAGAGAACGTGGTACTACCACCAAGTGAGCAACGCCATACCGGCGAGGTCGTGTTCGCGGCGACGCGCGAGATACAAGGCTCAATCGTATTTGCCACACTCATCATCATGCTGGTGTTCGTACCGATCTTCTTTCTGTCTGGTGTGGAAGGCCGTTTGCTCGCTCCGCTGGGATTCGCCTATGTGATCGCACTGGCGGCTTCGCTCTTGGTGGCGATCACGGTGACGCCGGTATTGGCGGTAATCTTCTTGCCTAAAGCTAAAGGCGTGATCGCACATCAGGAGCCGAGATGGCTCACACTGATGAAAGAACACTATGCTGCCGCATTAGGCAAAGTGGTGATGCATTGGAAATTGATCGGTGTGTTCGCCTCTGCTGCACTGCTGCTTGCCATCATCGGTCTTGGATTTGCAGGGCGCGCCTTCCTGCCGGATTTCAACGAAGGTAGCCTGACGGTGAACATCTCCACCTTGCCCGGCACTTCACTAGAAGAGTCCGACCGTCTCGGTCAGCGCGTGGAAGCAGTCATGCTCAGTCATCCCGAGATCGTCGCCACTGCCCGCCGTACCGGCCGCGCACCCGCCGATCCGCATGCTCAAGAGATACACGCTTCCG
>JBAYTV010000139.1:0-5246 GCA_041675405.1 Sideroxydans sp.
GGAGAAGCAAGCCGCCATCAACACCGCACAAGGCGAGGCCGCAGCCATCATCGCCGTCGCCACCGCCACTGCACAGGCTATCCAACAAGTCGCCCAAGCTATCCAGTCACCCGGCGGCATGGATGCCGTCAACCTCAAGGTCGCCGAGAAGTACGTCGAAGCTTTTGGGAATGTCGCCAAAGAAGGCAACACCCTCATCCTGCCGGGCAATATGGCCGAGATGGGGAGCATGGTCGCGGCGGCGATGAGTATCGTAAAGACACAGAAGTAAGCTTCATCGCGAGGGGGCATTCGTTTCCCTCGCTTTGATTCTCAATGCATCTCCCAAACTTAAAGATCATCGATGACATCGCGCACATCCCTTCAGGCGAATGGGATGCGTTGACCGGTGGAGACCCCATGCTCTCGCACGCATTCTTTCTTGCACTGCAAGAAAGCGGGTGCGCCATGCCGCAACATGGCTGGAAATCGCAGTTCCTCACCTTGTGGCAGGACGCCAAATTGGTCGGTGCGATGCCGCTCTACCTCAAGATGAATTCCTTCGGCGAACACGTGTTCGACTTCACTTGGGCCAATGCCTATCAACAACACGGCTTGCGTTATTACCCCAAGTTGTTGTGTGCCGTCCCCTTCACGCCAGTCACAGGGGCAAGATTCTTGGCGGCTTCAAACGAGATACGCAGCTTGCTGCTGACGCAGGCATTGCAATACGCAAAAGACATCGGCGTTTCTTCCCTGCATTGTCTATTCCTGAACGAAAGCGATCTGTACGAAGCACAGGCGCAAGGCATGATGTTGCGCCAAGATGTACAGTTCCATTGGCAGAACCCCGGCTATCGCGACTTTGACGAATACCTCGCCACGCTCAGTCGCGACAAACGCAAGCGCATCAAACAAGAACGACGCAAAGTGCAGGAAGCCGGAATCGAACTGCAATGCCTCTGCGGAGAAGAAGCGACACCCGAACACTGGGCTTTCTTTGCATCCTGTTATCTTCATACCGCGCAACTGTATAACTCACCACATCAACTGAATGCCGACTTCTTTCAGCGCATCGGCAAAACATTACCCAAGAACACCTTGCTGGTCATCGCCTCACGCGAAGGTCGCCCCATCGCCAGCGCACTCAACTACAAAACTGATCAAGCCTTGTACGGGCGCTCCTGGGGCACCTTTGAATTTCACTCGGGGCTACATTTCGAAGTCTGCTACTACCAAGCTATCGAATACTGCATCACTCACGGAATCAAGATATTCGAGGGCGGAGCAGGCGGCGAACACAAATTGTCACGCGGCTTTTTGCCTGTCACCACACGTTCTGCCCATTGGCTGGCGCATCCGCAATTCTCAAAAGCAGTGGAGAACTATCTCCAACAAGAAGCCACTGCGCTTGCGGAATATGTAGAGGAATTGAACGAACGCAGTCCATTCAAACAGGAAGTGCCCTAACGAAAAAAGAATCAACCATGAAATATCGGCACGACATAATGTGGCATCTACGAGATCGTGTGCGAAGCGATAATTGAACCCGAGCTCAATAGGTTTTCCAATGATGGAGCAAACGAGACCAAACATGAAAACACTACTCATCACCGGCGCCAATCGAGGCATCGGATTGGAATTCTGCAATCAATACGCGGCGGCGGGCTGGCGCGTATTGGCGTGCTGCCGCGAACCGAGCAAAGCGGATGCGCTCAACAAATTGGCGGCGCGTTATCCCGACCTCATCCAACTCCATGCCCTAACCGTCACCGACCATACGCAGATCGAGCAACTGGCGCGTACGCTTGCCGATGAATCGATAGACCTGCTCATCAACAATGCGGGCGTCTATCCGGCTGCGGATAAATGCGGCTTTGGACATACCGACTATGCCGAATGGATGGACGCATTCATCATCAACACCATGGCTCCGCTCAAGATGGTCGAAGCATTCGTTACACAGATCACGCGCAGCAAACTCAAACTCATCGTCACCATCACCAGCCAGATGGGTAGCATCGACGACAACGGCAGCGGCGGTAGCTACCTGTATCGCAGCAGCAAAGCGGCAGCCAACATGGTAGTCAAAAGCCTAGCCGTGGACCTGAAAGAAAAAGGTATCACCGCAGTGGCCTTCAACCCCGGCTGGGTCAAGACCGACATGGGCGGCCCCAACGCCATGATCTCGGTCGAACAAAGCGTGTGCGATATGCGCAAGGTCATCTCTGGCCTAACCCCGGCGGACACGGGCAAGTTCATTGGCAACGACGGGCTGGTGATTCCTTGGTGAGGCTTGAGGTATAGAGAGAGAGGTCTATACCTTTTGGTATATAGGCGAGGTGGTGGTTTGCTGATAGGCTTCGGGGTGTTGGGGCTGGCAAAAAAATGTTCCGATGCTGCCCCTTTGATTTGCTTTGATTCGATTCTAAGGAGTTAAAGATGACAACTAGTTTGTTTTATACAAAGGCAGCTCGTGTGATTGTTGTTCTTGCATTTGTCCTTGGGGTACTTAGTTTATTTAGTGGAATCACTATGCTTGGTGTGGAGTCAACTAACCCAGCCGCCGCTACACAACTTCAAAAGCTTTCCGGCAAGTCAATTGATGGCGGCCTTTACATGATTCTCTTTGCCGCTGTCTTGGGTGTCTTAACGGAAATCAGCCAATCTCTTTCCGAAATCGTAAAGAACACCAAAGGGTAGATAGTGCTGAAAATCTCGTGTACCTCATGACAGAACCATTGGGGGCAGCATCGCAATAATTTTCCCGTCAGAAATAGCTCGACTCCTTCCTTGATTGTTTATATCAATCCGATATAATTCATCCATGCACATCATCTCCATCAAAATGCTGCGCGAGTTTTGGCAGAAACATCCCGAAGCTGAGGGTGTTTTGCGCGAGTGGCATTCAGTGGTTGAGCATGCTGAATTTAGTGATTTCAATCATGTGCGGTCGATGTTTAATTCTGCCGACTACGTGCCGCCTTATACAGTCTTTGATGTGGGTGGAAACAATTACCGTTTGGTTGTCATCGTCAGGTATCGGTTCAAGAAAGTATTTGTGCATAAGGTGCTGACGCATCGGGAATACGATGACTGGAACAAGCTCTATCGGAAAGGCACAGGTTGATCATGCGCACAGCACAAACTCAATTTGATATTAAAGCCATTCAATCTTCATGGCAGAAGTTCGACACAATGGCGCATCTGCGTCCTATCAATGACGAGAAAAGTTATGTGCGCATGGTCGCCCTGATGAATTCTCTGTTGGATGAAGCCGGTGATGATGAAGACCATCCCTTGTCTAGCTTGTTGGATTTGGTGAGTGATATGGTTGCCAAGTATGAGCAGGCACACCACGCGATTGAGCCAGCTGAACCTAAAGATGCTCTGCGATTCTTGATGGAGGTGCGCGGTATGAAGCAGGATGCGCTGTCTGAGATCGTGCCGCAGAGTAATCTGTCCGCCATCTTGTCGGGCAAACGAAAGATCAGCGCTGCCCTAGCGGGCAAGTTGGGTAAGTTCTTTGGTGTGAGTCCTGCATTGTTCATCCCGCACTAAATCGAAACTTGGCATAATCCGCCCCTCGTAAATTTCATCCATCGGCCTCCCATTGCGGAGGCCGATTTAATCTAGCCGAACTCAATATGCTTCCATCAATAGAACAACGCCTTGCCGCCGAGATCGCGGCCAAACCTGCTCAGATCGCTGCTGCCATCGCCCTGCTGGACGAAGGCGCGACCGTGCCTTTCATCTCGCGTTATCGTAAAGAGGCAACAGGGGGATTGGACGATATCCAGTTGCGTATGTTGGAAGACCGCTTGCGTTATCTGCGCGAGTTGGAAAATCGGCGCGCGGCCATCATCGCGTCCATCACCGAGCAGGGCAAGATGACGCCGGAGTTGTTAAAGGCGGTGTCGCTGGCGACGGACAAGACGCATCTGGAAGATCTATATCTGCCCTACAAACCGAAGCGCCGCACCAAGGCGCAGATCGCCCTGGAGGCGGGGTTGCAACCATTGGCGGATGCACTGCTGGCGGACCCGACGTTGAACCCGGAAGAGGAGGGGGCGAAGTATCTGCGTGCCGCCTTCACCAGTGCGGCGGGCGATGCTAACCCCGGCGTGGCGGATGCCAAGGCGGCGCTGGATGGCGCGCGCCAGATTTTGATGGAGCGCTTTGCCGAGGATGCGGCCCTGCTGCAATCGTTGCGCGAGTATGTGCAGCAACATGGCGTGGTGCAGTCCAAGGTGTTGGAAGGCAAGAACGAGGCGGCTGAGAAGTACGCCGACTATTTCGACTATTCCGAATCCATCAACACCATTCCTTCGCACCGCGCGCTGGCAGTGTTCCGTGGTCGCCGCGAAGAGATGTTGGATGTGCAACTGCGTTTGGATAGTGAAGAAGAGAAACCGACATGGGGCGCTCCGCATAATCCGTGCGAGGCACGCATCGCAGCACGTTTCAACATCAAAGATATGAACCGTGCCGCTGACCGTTGGTTGCTGGACACGGTGCGCTGGACATGGCGCGTGAAGAGTTTCATGCATCTGGAATCGGAACTGATGAGCGCCTTGCGCGCCAAGGCCGAGACCGAAGCCATCAACGTGTTCGTACTCAACCTGAAAGCCTTGTTGCTGGCCGCACCCGCTGGCCCGCGTGTGACGATGGGGCTGGACCCCGGCATCCGCACAGGCGTGAAAGTGGCGGTGGTGGACGAGACCGGCAAGGTGGTGGATACCGCCACCATCTATCCGCACCAGCCGCGCAATGATTGGGATGGCTCGTTGCATACGCTGGCGTTGTTGGCGAAGAAGCACAAGGTGACGTTAATTGCGATTGGGAATGGGACTGCTTCGAGAGAGACGGATAAGTTGGCGCATGAGTTGATCAAGATTTGCGGAGAGCAGAACCAGTCCCTTCCCCCTAGCAGGGGGAAGGCCAGGATGGGGGTTGAATCTGTGAACCTCAACGTTTCTACCCCCTCCCTAACCCTCCCCCTGCAAGGGGGAGGGGATGATGGAGTACCGGATGGAGCTGGGTTGAATATGACGAGCATCGTGGTATCCGAAGCGGGCGCGTCCGTGTATTCCGCATCGGAGTTCGCCTCCAAAGAATTGCCGGAGTTGGATGTGTCGTTACGCGGTGCGGTATCCATCGCACGCCGCCTGCAAGACCCGCTGGCCGAACTGGTGAAGATCGATCCCAAGTCTATCGGCGTTGGGCAATACCAGCATGACGTGAGCCAGTTCCAATTGGCGCGTTCA
>JBAYTV010000140.1:0-5225 GCA_041675405.1 Sideroxydans sp.
GCTGATGGCGACCTTGCCTGCCTATCTGAATGCCTTGTCTGGCAAGGGTGTGCATGTGGTCACGGTCAATGATTACTTGGCTTCCCGTGATGCCGATTGGATGGGGCGTCTGTATCGTTTCTTGGGACTGTCGGTCGGAGTCATCCTGTCCAATATGGATCATGCCGATAAGCAAGTTGCTTATGCGGCGGACATCACCTACGGCACCAACAATGAATTCGGTTTCGACTATCTGCGCGACAACATGGCAGCACAGGCGAACGAGCGCTTCCAGCGTGGTTTGAATTTTGCCGTGGTGGATGAGGTCGACTCCATTTTGATCGATGAGGCGCGCACGCCGCTCATCATCTCTGGTCAGGCAGAAGACAATCTCGACATCTACACACTGATGAACAAACTGGCGCCGAGCTTGGTGCGTCAGGCCGACGAGACATCATCGGGTGATTATCACGTTGATGAGAAGAACCATCAGATATTGTTGAGCGAGATCGGCCACGAGCATGCCGAGCGTTTGTTGGCGCAGGCCGGCTTGTTGCCGGTCGGTGGCAGCCTGTACGACCCAGCCAACATCACGCTGATCCATCACCTCTACGCGTCATTGCGCGCGCACAACCTGTTCCACCTGGACCAACATTACGTCATCCAGAACGATGAAGTGGTCATCGTGGATGAGTTCACGGGACGCCTGATGGTGGGGCGTCGTTGGTCGGACGGTCTGCATCAGGCGGTCGAGGCGAAAGAAGGCGTGGCGATCCAGAAAGAGAACCAGACGCTGGCATCGATCACATTTCAGAACTATTTCCGCATGTACAACAGGCTGTCAGGTATGACCGGTACGGCGGATACGGAGGCGTTCGAATTCCAATCCATCTATAGCCTAGAGACCGTCATCATTCCGCCGCATCGTCCGACGGTGCGCAAGGACATGATGGATAAGGTATTCCTGAGTGCGCAAGAGAAATACACAGCCGTCATCGCCGACGTGCGTGATTGCTTTGAGCGTGGTCAGCCCGTGCTGGTGGGTACGACCTCTATCGAGACCTCCGAGTTGCTCTCCAGTTTGTTGGAAAAGGCGAAGCTGCCGCATCAAGTGTTGAACGCGAAACAACACGCACGCGAAGCGGAGATCATTGCGCAGGCGGGCAGCCCCAAAATGATCACCATCGCTACCAATATGGCGGGTCGCGGTACGGACATCGTGCTGGGCGGTAACGTCGAGAAACCGATTGAGTTGGTGCGCATGGACGAGAGTATGGATGCGGCGACCCGTGAGCAACGCGTCGCGCAACTGCGGGCCGAATGGCAGCCTATACATGAGCAGGTCGTTGCGAGTGGTGGACTGCACATCATCGGTACCGAGCGCCACGAATCGCGTCGTGTGGACAACCAGTTGCGCGGACGTTCCGGTCGTCAGGGCGACCCCGGTTCCAGCCGCTTCTATCTGTCGTTGGAAGACCCGCTATTGCGCATCTTCGCGTCGGACCGTGTTTCGGCGATCATGAACAAGTTCAAGTTGCCCGAAGGTGAAGCCATCGAGCATACGTGGGTGACGCGTGCTATCGAGAACGCACAGCGCAAAGTGGAGGCGCGCAACTTCGATATGCGTAAGCAGATATTGGAGTACGACGACGTCGCCAACGATCAGCGCAAGGTGATCTACCAGCAGCGTGCGGAATTGCTCGAAGCAACCTACATCAGCGAGACCATCACTGCGATGCGCGAAGGCGTATTGAGCGAGCTGTTCGCAGAATATCTGCCGCATGGCAGCATGGAAGAACAGTGGGATGTATCAGGATTGGAGAAAGCGCTCGTTGCCGAATTCCAAGTGCATTTGCCGTTGGCGCAGTGGATGGAGGAAGACAAGCAGCTCGATCAGGATGGTTTGCTGGTGCGCATCGTCGAAGCCGCGCACAAGCAATATCAAGGCAAGGTGGAGCAGGTCAGCGGTGAGGTCATGCACGGCTATGAGCGCATCGTCATGTTGCAGACCTTGGATCAGCATTGGCGCGAACACTTGGCTGCGTTGGATCATCTGCGCCAAGGCATCCATCTGCGTGGTTATGCGCAGAAGAACCCCAAGCAGGAATACAAGCGCGAGGCGTTCGAATTGTTCTCGAACATGCTGGACTCGATCAAGCGCGATGTGACACAGACATTGATGACAGTGCAGATCCGTAGTGAGGCTGATGTGGTCGCAGCTGAGGTGCCCCATGCGCCGGAAAATGTGCAGTATCATCATGCCGACTATGAAGAGGCGCTGGCACAGCCTGAGAATGAAGGTGAGGAGCACAAGCCTTTCGTGCGCGCTGGCGAAAAGGTCGGACGCAACGATCCTTGCCCTTGCGGTTCTGGCAAAAAATACAAGCAATGCCATGGTAAGTTGAATTGAACGTAGTGATTTCACTGGGAGAAAAGCATGCCGATTGATGATCTGATTCTGCAAACGTTACATAGCTCCACGCTGACTGAAGAGCTACGTGATGCGGAGATTGAAACGCTTGGACAGCTATTTGAGGTCGTGGAATTTAAGGCTGGGCAAGCACTCTTAAAGCCTGGCGAAGAGCGTTTGAAAAGTACGCTGATCGTTCTGGCAAACGGAGAGGTGGAGGCGACAGCTCACGTAGGCGGTGAGCAGGCTACATTGCATCTGCTGCAACCCGGTGACTTGGCAGGCATCATCACTTTCGTTGGTGGTAACGTCTCGCAGATCAGCGCGACCATCGTGGCCAAGACGGATTGCAAAGTGCTGTTACTGGAGCGTTGCAAATTCGAGTCACTGCTGAACTCGCAGCCAGCCATCGTCTATTACGTGATGCGCGGCATCGTGCGCCACACGCATGGCATCGTACGTCGCATGAATGCTCAATCCGTTGAGATGACCAACTACCTGTACAAGACTGGCGGACGCTTCTAACGGGATGTGCCCGCGTCAATCGCGGGCATCCGTTGTGCGCTTTACGCTGCGTCGAACTTAAAATTATTGATTGAGGTCCACACCCATGCCGGTAAATCTTTCTGCGCCCGTTGCGGCTTCTTTGTTGCCCGTTGCGGGCGTTTCTTTGGGGATCGCCGAAGCGGGTATCAAACGCCCCAATCGTAAAGACTTGCTGGTCATCAAGCTGGATGAGGGGGCAACGGTTGCAGGTGTGTTCACCACCAATCGTTTCTGTGCCGCACCCGTTACCTTGGCGAAGAATCATTTGGCATCGGGCAAAGGTATCCGTGCACTGTTGGTCAATACCGGCAACGCGAATGCGGGAACAGGTGAGCAAGGCATGGCAGCAGCTCGCCAGACTTGTGCGGATCTCGCCAAGTTGTTGGGCTGTGCGCCGGAACAAGTGTTGCCCTATTCCACGGGCGTCATCATGGAGTCGCTCCCAGTCGATAAGATCGTCGCTGGGATGCCTGCCGCCATTGCAAACCTGAAAGTGGACAACTGGTTCGATGCCTCGCAAGCCATCATGACGACAGACATCGTCGCCAAGGCGGTATCGCGTCAAGTTCAAATCAATGGCAAGACGGTCACTGTCACGGGCATGTCCAAAGGCTCCGGTATGATCCATCCCAACATGGCGACCATGCTGGGTTACATTGCGACAGATGCCGCTATCGCACAGCCCATGCTGCAACAGATCGTTAGCGAAGCAGCTAATCTCTCCTTCAATTGCATCACCGTGGACGGCGATACGTCTACCAACGACGCGCTGATGTTGATTGCGACAGGCAAGAGTGGTGTGAGCATTGATGCGGCGAACCGTGCCGCCATACAAGCCGTTGTCGCCGAAGTTGCCACCATCCTTGCTCAAGCCATCGTGCGTGACGGCGAAGGTGCGACCAAGTTCATCACCATCAAAATGCAAGGCGGTAAAGACGAAGCCGAGTGCCGCAAGATCGGCTACGCCATCGCGCATTCACCGCTGATCAAAACAGCTTTCTTCGCTTCTGATCCTAATCTGGGGCGAATCCTCGCAGCGATCGGTTATGCGGGGGTGACTGACCTAGATGTCGAGAAGCTGCAGGTCTATCTGGATGATGTATTGGTCGCCGAGAACGGCGGGCGTGCAAAGAGCTATCGGGAAGAAGACGGCGCACGTGTGATGCAGCAAAGTGATATCACTATCCGTGTGGTGCTGAATCGCGGTACGGTCAATGCCACGCTGTGGACATGCGATTTTTCTTACGATTACGTGAAGATCAACGCCAGCTACAGAAGCTGATTCGACACTCCTGAGCGGGAGAGGAAAGAGATCATGGATAAGCTGGAAAAATTCCTCTCCCGCGCCGAAGGCCTTCTTTTCCGCCTAGAAAACATCCTACCCAGTAGTTCTTCGCAAGTGCCCGATTGGCAGGCTGCCGCAGCTTTCCGTTGGGATCATCAGCAACGTGTTTTACATCCCGTCCCCAATTTTCAGCGCATCTCACTGTCCGATTTGTCAGGGATTGATGATCAAAAGCAACGTATCCAGCAGAACACACTCCAGTTCGTGAACGGAGGTACGGCGAACAATGTGCTGCTCTCCGGTGCGCGCGGCACAGGTAAATCATCGTTGGTGAAAGCGTTGTTGAATGAGTATGCGGCGCAGGGGCTGCGCGTCATTCAGATCGACAAGCAAGGATTGATCGATCTGTCGTATATCGTCGGTCTGGTTCAAGGGCGTGCTGAACGATTCATCCTGTATTGCGACGACCTTTCCTTCAATGATGCCGAGCCAGGTTATCAGGCACTCAAGGCTGTGTTGGATGGCGATCTCGTCGCTTTCTCTGACAATCTGCTCATCTACGCGACTTCGAATCGCCGCCATCTGATGCCAGATTACATGCAAGACAATCTCGCCACGAAATATGTCGGTGATGAGATACATCCGGCTGAAAGCGTCGAAGAGAAAGTGTCGCTATCCGAACGCTTTGGTTTGTGGATATCGTTCTATCCGTTCACGCAGGAGGAGTATCTGCAAGTGGCGGCACATTGGTTGGTTCACCACGGTTGGAAGCAGGGATTCACTGATGAAGTGCGCATGGCAGCGTTGCAGTGGTCGCTCATGCGCGGTTCGCGCAGTGGTCGGGTGGCGGGGCAGTTCGCGAAGGATTGGTGTGGTCAGCATGTCGCAAAATGAGATAGTCGAAGTGGCAGCTGCCGTCTTGCAGCGCGCCGATGGTGCTTTCCTCTTGGCGCAACGTCCTGTTGGCAGGATATGGGCGGGCTACTGGGAGTTTCCCGGCGGCAA
>JBAYTV010000141.1:0-5152 GCA_041675405.1 Sideroxydans sp.
AGTGCGCGCCGACTTGGCGCTCGGTCTCCGCCAAGAAGCCCAGGTTCCACTTGTCACCCAAGGCACCCGCCAAGGCACCCATCGCCAAGGAACTGGCGTACCAGAAGGGATTGAGCAGGCTCAAACGCCCCCCCAACTCATACACACGGTGCGACGTCCACGCCAGATGCTCCGTCTCTTCCCACGCCGCATGTTTCAACTTCTCTTGCACCACAGGATCACGCGCCGTCAGCGCCTGACCTTGATACAAAGCCTGCGCGCAGATCTCGCCCGTGTGGTTGATGCGCATCAAGGCGGCAGTGTGCTTCTTCTCTGCCTCTGTCATCGCGGCATCGTCGATGTTGGCATCGGGATAGGGACGTGCGGTCGGCGCTTTGGCGAACAAAGTGCGCAGACCTTTATCAAATTCGATGATGAGACTGTCTAGGTTAGGCATGACGTACTCCTTAAATCAGAAGATCTTCCAACAACACAATGCGCCCCAAGTGTTTTGCCTTATTGAAGTAGCGCACATCGGCCGTCACTTGCACTGCATTGGCCTGATGCATGGCCACCGCATGGTAAAGCGTATCAAACAAATGATGGTTCAATGCGGCTGCCAACTCACTCGCGGTAGCATAAATGGCATCGGATTCTGCCACTCGCCATTCCACATTCAACAAGTCGGCCATATCGACTTGCGCCTGTTGCTGTTTTTCACGCGACAAAACCGCGCTCACCTCCGCCATAAAATGGGGAGGCTGCACCAACTGCACCTCCCCACTCGCTACCGCCTGCAAAATAGCCAATGCCTGCTGCGCATATTGCTCCTTCGGATCATCCTGAAAGAACCACTTGATCACCACACTGGCATCCAAAACCAGAATCACGAACGGCCATCCTCGCGCGCGACGCGAAAGCTTTCTTCTGACAACACGGGTGCAGCCTCTCGACGCCCCAATATATTCGTAATCGCATTACGGCTACGCTGCCTAGCTTGAGCCCTGAGCACCGCCTCACGCATCAACTCGGTAATGATTGCGCTCTTGTTCTGGTCATTAAACATTTCATTGAAAGCCACCTTAACATCGTCAGGTACGCTGAAATTGATGGTTGCCATACCACACCTCTTTGTTGAAATTTTCGACAAAACAAGTATCGCCACCTTTCCCCTTTGCGTCAATCATCTGCGCCCAATAAAAACGGGCATCCGAAGATGCCCGTTTCATTCTAGAACTAACCGTTAGGCCTGTCCCGAGTAGCCCATAGGGCGTATCGGGGTGGTCAGATTAGAACTTCTTGCGGATACCAACACCGAACAGGGTGGAGCTAGCCCCGTTGTTCACGTTGGCAGCACCAGCAACGCCCCAACCTGTAGTCAAGGCATTGCCACCTACGCTATACCCTGTAGATGCGGAGCCATTCTTTACGTTAGAGAACACAACATAACCCGTTGTGCTCTTGGTAAAGGTGTGCAGGTAGCCCGCTGTAAGTGCTGTTGCGCTTGCCGAGGCGGATTCCGCGTTCTGACCCGATGCGTACAACACACCGAGCACACCTGTAGAGATTGGCATCAAGCCTGCCAAGGAGAACAAGGTGTCAGCTTTGGCACCAGCAGCATCTGTCTTCGACGATTGGTAGGTACCCATCACCTTGGCGACGCCTAGGTCATAAGAACCGGCGAAAGCGAACTCAGTCGTCTTAATACCCATTCCTGCTGCAGCAGCAGTAAGACTAGATGCAGGCCCGTTAGCTGCTGCATTCTTACCAGCATCAGAAGTCGCATACACCGCGCCAACAGACAGAGCATCTATTGCGTAGTTAGCTGACAGCATCAGGGCGCTATCGTGTTGGAAGTTGTTGGTGGGAGCAACATCGGATTGATTCAAAGCATTGCCTGTCAGTGCTGTTACATAGTTCACTGCAAAAACCGCCCCGCTGATATTCGGGGTACTGTAAGCGACCACGCGTTGTGCGCGTTGTCCGGCACTGCCGACCAAGTGGCCTTTGGCGATGATGGAGTGAGCGGAAGAACCAGAACCATAAAGTGGGTCATATTTCGCCAAGAAGTCATAGACAGCTGTTTGCAGGTAGCCGGTGGACACAGTGCCGAAATCACCCGCGACAGCCACGAACTTTTGGCGAGAAGTTGTTGTAGTAGCTCCCATGTTGTCAGAAGTCTGTGTATCAATGCCGTATTCAACAACAGCAATGCCTGTCAGGCCATTGCCCAGATCTTCAGTGGCTTTCACGCCCAAACGGGATTGAGAAGCTGCACCAGAAACAGCGATCAATGCGGTCTTTTGATTCTTGGCGGAGATAGAAAGAACGCCGCCGTCAACGATGCCGTAGAAACCGACGTCAGCGAAAGCCGGGGTGGAGAAAGCAGCAGCAACAGCCAGTGCGATGATTTTCTTTTGCATGTAGAGCTCCTCAGTAATTTAAGATTTATTCTAGCCATGAAGACGATTGCTCGAACCCCTCATCCGTCTCGCGACCAAACGTACTACCCACAACTTACGACATGCTTACAGTGTCACAAAGCCACCAATCATGCCTTTCAGTGGTTTCCACCACAAACCCAGATGCGAGTTCGGTGCCGATTCTGCACCAACAATTCCCCTGTGAATTAACCTGTATCAATTATTTAACAATTGTGTCGTAAATTTGCAACAATACAGACTGTGTCGTTGCTATGCGCTGGATCAAGCTGATGCCCGACGCCCACTGCTCGGCGCTACATTAGAGGGTAAACCTCTCTTGAGCGTCCATCCCGCCAAAGCGTAATACCAATAACCCGATGGGGAGATTGGTCAGATCGAATCCAAGAATTCAGTAGCTCAGGAGTTCGTCATTCCCGCGTAGGCGGGAATCCAGTGCATTTATTCAAAGTGCCTTTGGTTTTGTCCTTGCTGCGCAAGGAAATGTTTTGATTGGCTAGATTCCCGCCTACGCGGGAATGACGGCCTAAAATATTAGTAGGGTTGGAATATTGATGCGAGCGCGACACCCGGCTCTTCTGCCCGCATGAAGGCTTCGCCGACGAGAAAGGTGTGAACTTGATGGTCGCGCATGAGCTTCACATCGTCTGTGGTGAAGATGCCGCTCTCGGTGACGACGATACGATCGGCAGGAATGCGCGGCAGCAGATCGAGTGTGGTCTGCAAGGTGACGTCGAAGGTGCGCAGGTTGCGGTTGTTGATGCCGATGAGCGGTGTCTTCAGGTTTAGCGCCACTTCCAATTCCGCCCCGTCATGCACTTCCACCAGCACCGCCATACCCAGCTTGTGTGCCAATTGCTCGAACGCCGCCATCTGGCTCAAAGTCAAGGCGGAAGCAATGAGCAGAATGGCATCCGCCCCCATCGCACGGGCCTGGTATATCTGATATTCGCTGACCATGAAGTCTTTGCGCAACACAGGCAAGGCGCAGGCGGCGCGGGCTTGCTTCAGGTAGTTCACACTGCCTTGGAAGAACTGTTCGTCCGTCAATACGGACAAGCACGCGGCACCATGCTGCTCGTAGCTTTGCGCGATGTCGGCAGGGCGGAAATCCTCACGGATGACCCCTTTGCTGGGGCTGGCTTTTTTGATCTCGGCGATGACGGCAGGTTTTCCTGCCGCTATCTTGCTGCGGATCGCCCCCACGAAATCACGGACGGGCGCGGCTTGCTCTGCCTCGGCACGGATGGCAGGGAGGGATTTGGCGGACAGCGCGGCGGCGACTTCTTGCGCCTTCACTGCCAATATCTTTTTGAGGATGTCGGACATTTCGCTCGTCATTCCCGCCTTCGGCCACCCCATTCGAGGGCAGGCTTCAGCAAGGAATCCAGTTATTCAATAAATAAATTAGGTTTTGTCTGCTCCGCAGTTAATACAAACAAACTGGATTCCCGCCGCAGCTTGCCCTCGAAAGAATCAGTCGGGGGCGGGAATGACAAAACATGAGGCTCGCATTCTACACTGCCGTCATTCCCGCGCAGGCGGGAATCCAGTAAACTCCGCCCCCTATGCAACCCGCCGTTTATATTCTTGCCAGCCAACCTTATGGCACGCTGTACACTGGGGTTACAAGTGATTTGCCCAAGCGCATTTGGGAACATAAAAACGATTGCGCCGATGGCTTCACTAAACGATATGGAGTACATGTTCTCGTTTATTTCGAAATGCACGAGGACATGATTTCGGCCATCAATCGCGAGAAGCAAATCAAAAAATGGAATCGTGCTTGGAAAATTCGACTGATTGAATCTATGAACTCCGAATGGCGCGATTTGTGGAATGAAATAATTTAAGGCTGCTCTAGTTATGTCGTCATTCCCGCCCCCGACTGATTCTTTCGAGGGCAAGCTGCGGTGGGAATCTAGTTTAATTAGCAAACTGGATCCCCGCCTACGCGGGGATGACGGAACTCAAAAATGACAGGATTGTGATGGAAGACATCAAGCAATACATGAAAGGTGTGGGGCAGCAGGCACGTGCCGCTTCTCGCATCGTGGCGCAAGCCGATACCAACGCGAAGAACCACGCGCTGGAGAACATCGCGACTGCCATCCTGCTCAGCACCAATAAACTGCTTGCCGCGAATGCACAGGATGTCGCCGCCGCGAAAGCCAACGGACTCGACGACGCTTCTGTCGACCGCCTCACCTTGACAGAGAAGACCATCAAAGGCATGGCCGAAGGTCTGCGCCAGATCGCCGCATTAGCCGACCCTATCGGCGAGATCAGCGACATGAAATATCGCCCTTCCGGCATCCAAGTCGGCAAGATGCGCGTGCCGCTCGGTGTCATCGGCATCATCTATGAATCGCGTCCGAACGTGACGGCGGATGCCGCTGGGCTGTGCCTGAAATCCGGCAATGCCGCCATCCTGCGCGGCGGTTCGGAAGCCATACATTCCAACCAAGCCATCGCCGCCTGTGTGCATCAAGGGCTGCGCGAAGCGGGACTGCCTGAGACGGCCGTGCAAGTGGTGAACACCACCGACCGCGCAGCCGTGGGCGAACTCATCACCATGAACAAATATGTCGATGTGATCGTGCCGCGCGGCGGCAAGGAACTCATCGAGCGCGTCTCGAGCGAGGCGCGCATTCCCGTGATCAAGCATCTGCACGGTGTGTGCCATGTGTACATCGACGATGAAGCCGACCTGAAAAAGGCCATCCGCATCG
>JBAYTV010000142.1:0-5115 GCA_041675405.1 Sideroxydans sp.
AGGTTTCGCTCTACACGCAATATCTCAAATTTTCAGGGAAACCTATAGTGCTGCAAAAACCGTGGGCGGCGCGCATGAGCGTGTTCAACAAAAATTTCGTGACCTGTGCAATGGTACTAAAACACGTCCGAAAGATTTCATTTCTTCCGAAGCAATTATTCATGTCATTTCGGATTCCCGAAAGACAATTGAGAAGAAATCACAACTCGGCGGCGATAGCTATCAAATAGGGATGATTGAACGATGACGACATAGGGAATGGCTTCCCTTTGTTTGCCGATGTTCCGGTGAACGTCAAACTGCGCCATTACAGGGTGGAGTGTTGGTCGGCAAACGAGCCGGAGCGTTCATTAAAGGTGTTCCAAGTTTGCGCAGCGACTTCAGCACGAGAGTGACTTGTGTCTGCCAAGGTGCTTGTGCGTGCAGAAAGGAATTCGACGAATTCAAAAACCTCTGCCTGCTTTTCTCGTGGCAGTGATTCCAGTTTGCTGATTAGTTCGGCGTAGCCCATCACACACCCCGCTTGAATTGAACGATGGGCAAAGTATAACCTGACGGGATGCGGCTTGCTATTTAGCCGCCAACCGCCACTACGAAGTCACCTCCGCCGCCCGAGCCGCATGCAGGGCATCACTAGCATCCGCCGCTTTTTGATGGGTCGGCTTCACATCCAACTTACCTAGCACCTTCAATCCCGCAGCATCCACCCACCCGAGCAATTCTTCACGCGTGCGCAATCCCAGATGTTCGGCTAAATCGGAGAGGATCAACCAACCCTCGCCGCCCTCATCGAGATGTTCTGCCAGCCCGCTGAGGAAGCCTTTCAGCATGCGGCTCTCGGGGTCGAAGATGGCGTATTCGAGTGGGGAACTGGGGCGCGCAGGGACCCACGGCGGGTTGCACACGATGAGTAGTGCACGGCCTGCGGGGAACAGGTCGGCTTGCACCACCTCCACCTGTGCGGCGTAGCCCATTCGACTCAGGTTCTCTTTGGCGCAATCAAGCGCACGCGTGTCTTGGTCGGTGGCGACGATTCGCTGGATGCCGCGCTTCGCCAGTACGGCAGACAACACGCCTGTGCCTGTGCCGATGTCGAACGCGACAGACTTATTCTTCAACGTTGCAGACAGCGGTGCTTGATTCACTAGCCCCACATATTCACCGCGGATGGGCGAGAACACACCGTAGTGGGGATGGATGCGCGCACCCAAGGCAGGTATCTCGACACCGTTCTTGCGCCATTCGTAGGCACCGATGAGTCCTTGCAAGCTACGCAAGGAGGCGATGTAGGGTTCTATGGCCACGCCATAGGCATCGGCACAAGCCGCCTGCACATCGGGCGCACGCCGCAACGGCACGCTGTGGTCGGCCTCGAACGGCAGCAGCAACATACCCAAGGTGCGGGCGCGCTGAGATTGGGCTTGGCGGTGCAGATTGAATGCATCTTTGAGTGAGGCTGGCGCCGGCTTAGCCTTACGCGGCGGCTCATCGGCGCGGCGTGCCATGGCTTGCAACAACTGGCGCGCGTTCTGAAAGTCCCCACGCCACAACAGCGCCGTACCTTCGCACGCAAGACGATACGCACTATCGGCGTTGATGCGGTCATCGACCACTTCCACGCGTTTGGGTGGTGGCGTGCCTGCTTCTGAACGCCAACGTGCCGAGCGCTCTTCGCCTGCTTCGTTCCAATGGATCAGTGGGTAGTCTTGCGTCGTGGCTGTGGCATCAGGGGACATGATCAGTTCCAAGTAATTCGTCATTCCCGCGCAAGCGGGAATCCATTCTTAATAAATCCAAAAGCAAACTAGATTCCCGCCTTCGCGGGAATGACAGTTATTTGAAAAGGCTCCGCACCCTATCCACTCACCCTACGCTGGTCAATAGAACAAACAACTCTTTTTAATTGGGCGCGGTTTTGCTACATTCCACGCACTCCCCCACCAACGCGGCCAGCCATCATGTCCAATGTAGATGCAGTAGAAATCGAAAAATTCTCGGCACTCGCTCACAAATGGTGGGACCCGAACAGCGAATTCCGCCCACTGCACGAGATCAATCCATTGCGCTTGGGCTACATAAACGGCATCGTTCCACTCACTGGCAAGACGGTGTTGGACGTGGGTTGCGGCGGCGGCATCTTGAGCGAGGCACTGGCCGATGCGGGCGCGACGGTGACGGGCATCGACCTTGCCGACAAATCTTTGAGCGTGGCCAAGCTGCATCTGCTGGAAAGTGGCAAGCTAGTGGAATACCGCAAGGTGGCCGTCGAGGTCTTGGCGGAAGAGTGCCCTGCCCACTATGACGTGGTGACCTGCATGGAGATGCTGGAGCACGTACCCGATCCCGCTGCCGTGGTCGCCGCCTGCGCCAAACTGGTGAAGCCCAACGGTCATGTGTTCTTCTCCACCCTCAACCGCAATCCGAAGTCTTATCTGTTCGCCATCATCGGCGCGGAGTACGTGTTGAACCTGTTGCCGCGCGGCACACACGATTACGCCAAGTTCATCAAACCTTCCGAGTTGGCACAGTGGTGCCGCAATACCGGCTTGAATGTGAGTGATGTGACGGGCATGAGTTACAACCCGCTGGATAAGTCGTATTCGCTCGGCCGTGACACCAGCGTCAACTACGTGGTGGCAAGCCAACGTGGTTGATGCCGTCCTCTTCGATCTCGACGGCACGTTTGCCGACACCGCGCCCGATCTGGGCGAGGCACTGAACCATGTATTGAAATTGCGCGGCCTGCCTGCCCTGCCCTTGGCGACCATTCGCCCACAGGCTTCACACGGTTCGCCGGGTCTGCTCAAACTGGGATTGGGCATAGGACCTGATTCACCCGACTACGCCGAGTTGCGCGATGCCTTCCTAAAATACTACGAAACCCACATCTGCGACCGCACCAAACTGTTTTCCGGCATGGCAGCTTTGATCGCCGAATTGGATGAGCGCGATCTGCCTTGGGGCATCGTCACCAACAAACCGCACCGCTACACCGTACCGTTGATGGAAAAACTGGGTTACGCGAAACGCGCATCCTGCCTCGTGAGTGGCGACACCTGCGAACACGCCAAGCCGCATTCGATGCCATTACTGCACGCCGCCTCGCTGATGGGTGTAGACCCCGCACGCTGCCTCTATCTGGGCGACGATCTGCGCGATATGGAAGCTGCGCAGGCTGCCCACATGATCGGCATCATCGCGAGCTATGGCTACATGGATACCACAGCGGAAACTGCATCATGGCCTGCAGCCGGCAGCGTACCGACACCCTTTGCACTAATGCGTTACCTAGCGCTTTGAACGGCGTTATCATTCCGCCATCACCTTGCCGCATTGAGGAATCAATCAAGGCTCACCGTGTTGCCCATTAAAATATTTCAAAGCATCCGCCCTTTCATCACTTCCATCGTGGTCGTGGTGGTCATCGGGTTATTGGTCTTTGCGATCTACTTCTCAGACCTCGGTAAGCAATGGATCGTTTTCCTGGGTGGGGTACTCATCGCATCTATCATCAGCATGGCGAGCCGCGCCTCGCGCGCGGAATGGATCATTACCCAACGCACCGAACAACTCGCACTAGTCAAAGACAAACTAGAGACCGAGACCGAACTCCACAAAAAATCCATTGCAGAACTCCAACAATCGCTCGCCGTACTTCACCAGACCGAGCAAGCCTTCAACCGCCTGATACCTCATCAGCTTCTACAGCTACTGGAAAGAGACAGCATCCTCGATGTCAAATTGGGTGATCAGATCGAACGTAAACTGACTATCGTGTTCACCGATATTCGCAGCTTTACCACGCTCTCGGAAAGTATGACCCCGCAGGAGAACTTCAATTTTTTGAATTCGTACTTGAAACAGATGGAGCCGATCATCGCTCAACATCACGGCATCATCGACAAGTATATCGGCGACGCCATCTTGGCTTTGTTCTCGCGCGGCGCTGACGATGCCCTGAGTGGTGCGATCGAGATGCTGGAAAAGTTGGAGGAATACAACACCGGACGCGTACGCGCAGGCTACACCCCCATCAGGATCGGATTTGGCCTCAACACGGGTCTAGTGATGGTGGGTACGGTGGGCGGAGAGAACCGCATGGAAAGCACTGTGATCGGCGATGCAGTCAACTTGACTGCGCGTATCGAAGAATCCACCAAGATCTACAACACCCCCTTACTCATCAGCCAGAACACCCTATATGACCTCTCGGTTCCCGGCAAATACGACATTCGCTTCTTAGACCGCATCCGCGTCAAAGGAAAGGCGCAACCGCTCTCCATCTACGAAGTATTCAACAACGACCCGATCAAGCTACGGGATGGCAAACGCGCCAGCAAAGTGCGGTTTGAGAAAGCCGTCATCCACTACCATTTGAAAGAGATCGAAAGCGCCAAGGCTTTATTCGCCGAATGCCTTAAAGTGGCACCACAAGACGAACCGGCAAAGATCTACTTGGAACGTTGCAACACCTTCCTCACCTCTGGACATTTCCTTAGCACCGATGAATTGAACAACCATCTGGAATGGAAAGAGGAATTCAAAGTAGGGCTCGAGAGTATCGATTCTGCGCACAAACGCTTATTTGATAAGACTAATGAATTCATCTCCGCATCTATACAAGGTGATAGCCAAGCGATCCGAGAGATAATCTCGCAGCTCGCCAACGACCACATGGAAAGCATCCGCGAAGAAGAAAACCTGATGCGGATATACGGCTACCCTTTCCTCGAGACGCATTTGCGCGAACACAAACGCTTCATCGAGAATTACGTCGCACTCAAAGAAGACATCGTTGCAGACAGTGCTGACCTATCCTTCATCTCCTTCCGCGCGCAACTTCTTCTGTTTGACTGGTTCACCGGTCATATCGCGAAAAGTGACCGGCACGCAGGAAAGCATCTCCTCAAATCAAGGCACGCAGCAGAGACAAAACAGTGAGCTTTGTGCTTCAAACAGCACCGAAGATAACTGCTACGCCCCAAGCCACCTGCGCTACAATCCGCACCGCTAGTAAAACACTATCGAACCGGGGATGACATGGCTTCGACGTGGGCTACAAAGCAGTGTAGGGCATACCGAGGACCCGCAACCTCGTAAATCAGCTGGAAAACC
>JBAYTV010000143.1:0-5114 GCA_041675405.1 Sideroxydans sp.
ACATCCAGCCACGCGGGTACATCACCATCGACGGAAGGGGCGCGCTCGATGAATAACAAGTCACCCGTCCACAGCGTATTGCTGGTCGTGTCGAACACAGTGAGGTCGGAAGGGCTGTGTGCGACTGGGTATGCGGTCAGGTGTAGCGTGCGTCCACCCAGATCGAGGTCATGAGTGGTGCTGACGGAGAGCGTGGGCGGGATCAATTCGGTTCCGGCACCATCGGCACCGACCCACTCGGTCTGATTGCGCAGATAGACTTCTTTACGCTGTGCCATCGTCTCGGCCAACTTGTTATGTCCGACGAAGACGGGATGGTCTCGTTTGAACGCGGCATTGCCCAAAGCATGGTCGGGATGCACATGCGTGTTGATGACATACAGGATGGGCTTCTGGGTGACCTTGCGTATCGCTTTGCGCAGCTGCGAACCCACGGCAGGTGAGCCGCCGGTGTCGATGACGGCCACGCCTTTTTCTCCCACCACGAAGCTGATGTTGCAGATGTCGCCGCCGTAATGGGGAGCCAGGTCTTTATGCTCACCGTGATGCACGTAAACACCGGGCGCGATATTTTCGATTGAAAAGGCGGCGGCAAATGCGAGGTTGGGAAGCAACGTAAGGAGTACGAGGATCGATCTGGTCATATGAGCCTATCTATATTGTCCGTCCGTACTTTCGATGCGCGTGTCTCAGGATGTCGTGTTGAGTGCGCTCACACGTTCCAAATAACGCGCGCGATAGAGCAAACGCGGATGGTGTGGATCGTCGGTGAAGGCAGAGCGGTCATGCAGCACGTTGTTGCACAGCAAACCCATGCCTGCCTCCATCTTTAACTGGTGGATGTGCTCAGAATCCGAATCGAGTATCTGTTCGAGGTGAGCGACGGCAGCTAAAGTAATTGCGTCCTGCTTCCATTCGATACTGCGGGTACGCGCGGTATAGCGCATGTGTAGATTGCCCGCAGCGTCTTGTGAGAATACGGGGCCAGTCTGAGCTTCGCGCACACCATCGAATTCATCGACGCGTGCGGGGATGGTCATCACATCGGGTGCGGAAAGGGCGCGGATGAAATCCGGATCCGCATCACGCAACATCAGATAGGTGATCTCGTGATCCATCACGCGGTTCTCGCCGCCGCTGCCAGCATTCTGCGCGCAGTGCAGCACCATGCCGCGTATCTGCCTTTCCGGTGGATTGTAGTAACCGTCTGTGTGCCATTTGATGGCGCGATCGGTATAGGGGATGTAGGTCTGGCGTTGGTTGTCTGGATTGCAGAACGTGATGCGTGAGATGCCTTGTTTGTCTGCCAACCAATTGGCGTCTAACTGGATGAGTCCTAATTGCGCACCAAAATCGCGCAACATACGTTCATCCATTTCCACTCGGCTGGCATAGATGGCCATGTTGCAGTGATGGCAGCGATTGAGTAATGCATTGCGTTCGGATTCGCTTACGCGTGCGGGATCTTTGATCTCTACGATCAGTTCCTTGGTCTCCACCATGGCGAGAGCGAGTTTCTTGTCGCGCCAGCGCAGATAGGAATCGGTGTCACCGAGAGCAAAGGGGGTAGCCATTTCAATCCCCACTTGTGGAGGCGCGGCGACGTGGCTGGCGCGGTTCGCTTCCCAGCAAGTTACGGAACGTCTTTTCCAGCATCTCGACCGCTTCGGGTGCTTCGATGCTCATCATCTGATCGATGATCCACCAACTATCCTTGTCGTTCATCACTTGCTCCATGCAGAAGGCGAGATAGCGTGTGAAGGAAAAATCAGGTCCCGTTTCGCCATAGCCGAATTCGGCGTACTCATCGAAGCGCTGGTTGAGACGGTCGATGAAACGGCGTTTGCAATCGGCCATCTCGCCTCTCAATAACCGGCTCTCGTTCTCCGCGTGGGTCTCCGCAATGCGGTTCGCCAAGGTCGAGGTGAAAGTGAAGCGGTCCTCTGCGGACAAGCGCCTATGAGCGATGCGATCGGCGACTTGGACCTGGAACAGCAGGAACTCGGTGAGGAAGGCAAAGTATTGTGGACCGACCGCGATCTCAAACTTCGCATTGCGCGTGTTCTTCAGCGCATTGTCGGCGATACGGTAGATGACGAAAGACAACGCCCCAGCGAGCTCTGCTGGGGTGTGTTCACGTCCGGATTTGAACCAGCTGCTTTTGATGCGCAAGGTCAGCCTTTACGAATGAAGAACTGATGCACACCGATGGAGATCTCGACCGTATCCAACAAGGTCATGCCCGTTGCGGAGGCCCATCCAGTGATGTCGGATTGCACGCCTGGGCAATCGCTGGTCAGTTTCAAAACTTCACCGGTTTGCATGCCGTTGAGCAGTTTTTTCGCCTCAACGATGGGGCCGGGACAAACTGCACCCCGGATATCCAGTTCGACATTTGCCTTTGGGAGCTTTGCATTCGTGCCTTTTTGGATGAAATAGCCAAACCCGCCTTCAGGCATCTTTTCACTCTTGAGAATCTGGTTTCCAGTGTGTTGCGCCCAAGCGAATAAGTCGTCTTGCGTGCCAGGACAATCCGATATCAACAACAAGACTTGCCCGGCAGCCAATTCATCCACCATGCGCTTGGCGCCAATGAGCGGCTTCGGACAGGAAAGCCCCTTCATATCGATCACCATGTTGACCATTTCCATATCCATTCGATTCTCCTTAATCAGGATGGCAACGCGCCATCGCTAATGATAACCTTTTGACAAAATCGCTAGCTCAGTAACCACCCTTGCCTTTGGGTTGAGGCAATCCTGCCACTTTTGCAGCTTGTTTGGCGGGACCGACAGGGAACAGGTCGTACAGGTCTTTGCTCTCTGCTTCCGGCCAAAACTCATTGACCCCTTTTAGCATGTTGCGGAAATTGGGCGTATGGCCTTCATCCCTGAATTGATCGCGCATGTAATTGATGACCTCCCAGTGTTTTGGGGTCAGTTCGATACCTTCAGCCGCAGCGATGACGTTTACTACTTCTTCGCTGAGATTCGCTTCGATCAGATAGCCCTCTGCATCGGTCTCAAGTTCGTTGCCAGCAACTGTGTAACTCATCGTATCTCCTCCATTTCAAAGAAATCCTACGCTGCCATCAGTCCAGATCGGAGATGGCTTTGTAGGGAACAAAAATACCGCATCCGTATCGACGGTCGGCACCCAACCCAATGTATTGCAAGCGTAGTGAGGCGTCCGGCTTGAGGTCGTGAATGACCAAGCTGTAGCCGTGGATCGCGCGATCCGGTGCTTCTATGCGGTTACGCATACCGCATATGAGTTTTCCCAGAACACCCAACTCGGTTAGGCGTGCCGCCACTTCTTGCAGGAACACCGACTCATCCTCATGGCCGGTCACCAAGTGAGCGTGCAGGGTGGGGTAAGGCTGTATCTGACGTAATTTGCCAGCGCCGAGTTGCAGTGTGGCAGCGTCGACTTCAAGCGATTTGCCGGCAAGGTGCTTGATATGCTCGGCGAGGTGGGCGGGTACGCGCAACACCAGCTTGGCGCGTTTTGGTATCAACATGCCCCCCGCGCTGTTAGACGTTTTGATCGGGAGCACGCCGATCATGTCTTCCTCTTCCAACGTGGGTGCGTGGCGGGCCAAGGCGCCCCAGAGTGCGAAAGGATAGGCGGCCGGCAGTGTCTCGCCACTGATGTCGAAGACGGCATCGATCATTTCTGGGACGGTGCTAGTCATGGGATTCGGCTTCTTGGCCAGCCGCCCATTCTTGCATATCCTTCGCCCACAGCATGGCGGTGGCGGGATCGATATCGAAGATGGTGAAGCGCTTTCCCTCGCGAATACGGATGCGTAACAGGCTCATGCCGCCTTCGGCATGGTCGATTTGCTGCAGCTCGATCTCTTGCGATCCAAGCGGGACTTTGAATTTTGACAATGCAACGATTTCAGCCATAGTTGTTTACTTGTGAGCATTAATGTGGGGCGGAAGTCTATCCCCAATCGAGCCGAGTTTGAAATACTACTCGGGGACGGATTGATACCACCCGTAAGGGTTATGAAAAATACCCGCTACGGGTGATGGTTAGCGGAGGTGATGCCCCGTAGTATGCCAATCCATCAAGAAATTGGGCGCATTAGGCTGCGCTGATGGTAGAGCCCAACCGAATCAACCGTTTGAACCACTATCCCGATTGTGCCGGGTCATTAAACTAGTTGTCGGCCCGTAGTTGTGGGTAAACCGACTGAAAGGAAATATTATGGCGAAGAAGATGCATGATACCCCCAACCTCGATCAACTTGAGGATGGTCCGTGGCCAAGTTTTGTGACCGGATTGAAAGATCTGGCCAAGGAAAAGGACTATGTCGTTGATCTATTAGGGCAGCTGGAAGAATCCTACAAGACCAAAAAAGGTTACTGGAAGGGCGGCACGGTCGGTGTATTCGGTTACGGCGGCGGTGTCATTCCACGTTTTACCGAGTTGAAGAATGCAGACGGTACGCCAAAATTCAAAGACGCAGCCGAGTTCCACACCTTGCGTATCATGCCCCCTCCTGGCATGCATTACGACACAGGTACATTGCGTGAATTCTGTGACATCTGGGAAAAGCACGGCTCCGGCCTTATCGCGTTCCACGGCCAGTCCGGCGACATCATGTTCCAAGGCGCGACGACTGAGAATGTGCAAAAGGCATTCGACGAGATCAATGAGATGGGATTCGACCTCGGTGGTGCCGGTCCTGCGGTACGTACTTCTATGTCATGTGTGGGTGCGGCACGTTGTGAGCAATCCTGCTACGACGAAGCACAGGCGCATCGTGCAGTATTGAACACATTCTTGGACGACATCCATCGCCCGTCGCTGCCTTACAAATTCAAATTCAAGTTCTCCGGCTGCCCTAACGATTGTATGAACGCGATACAACGTTCCGACATGGCGGTGATCGGCACATGGCGAGACAACATCCGTACCGACGAAACATTGGCTAAGAAATGGTTCGCCAAGCACGGCATGGATGAGCTGGTGAATGACGTTGTTGCGCGTTGCCCGACTAAGACCTTCCAGTTGAAAGAAATCAAAAACGTCAAGAAATCTGACAGCATCTCCAGCGTTGCCGTGAGTGATACGCATGCGATCGAGATCGACAACCGTGACTG
>JBAYTV010000144.1:0-5098 GCA_041675405.1 Sideroxydans sp.
AATTCATCACCGACATCCTGGGCAAGGAGGGCTTGGCACGCTCCGTCGTGGTTGCCGCACCCGCCGACACCAGCCCGCTGATGCGCATGCAAGGCGCCGCCTACGCCACCACCATCGCCGAATATTTCCGCGACCAAGGCAAGAACGTGTTGCTCATCATGGACTCGCTCACTCGCTACGCGATGGCGCAACGCGAGATCGCGCTCGCCATCGGCGAACCCCCGGCCACCAAAGGTTACCCGCCTTCTGTGTTCGCCAAGTTGCCACAACTGGTGGAGCGTGCAGGCAATGGCGTGGAAGGCGGCGGTTCGATCACCGCGTTCTACACGGTGCTCACCGAGGGCGATGACCAACAAGACCCTATCGCGGATGCCGCACGTGCCATCTTGGATGGCCACATCGTGCTGTCGCGTCGTCTGGCCGAGTCGGGTCACTACCCTGCCATCGACATCGAAGCCTCGATCAGTCGCGCCATGAACCATTTGGTCAGTGCCCAGCACTTTCAACAGGTACAAAGTTTCAAACACATGTACGCACACTACCAACGCAACCACGACCTGATCAGCGTCGGCGCTTACGTGCCGGGCAGCGACTCTTTCTTGGATCAAGCCATCGTGCTGCATCCCCACATGGATAGGTTCTTGCAACAGAACATGTATCAGTCCGAGCCCTTTAGTGCGAGCATGGATCAGTTTTCCACCCTATTCCAGAACGCCGCCTGATAATCGATCATGAGCAAACCCTTCTCACTTCAACCTTTGGTCCAACTAGCGCATCAAAAGAACGATGCCGCTACGCGCAAACTCGGGCAGCTCAACCAACAACAGCAGACTGCACAAGGCAAGTTGGATGCGTTGCAACAATATCGTCGCGACTACCAACTAAAGTTCCAGGAAGCAGCACAACAAGGGATGGAGCCTACCGATCTGCGCAACTTCCAAGACTTCATCAATCGCCTGGATCAAGCTATCCGCCAACAACAACACGTGATCGAAAAAGCAAAGACAGGCGTACAGACAGGACGCAATGAACTGATGGACAGCACCCGCAAGATGAAGTCGTTCGACACCTTGGCACAGCGTCATGTCGAATCCGAGATGAAGTTGGAAGCCAAATCAGAACAACGCATGCAAGACGAACAGACGGGCCGTTTTGCAGCACAACATGCCGCTGATAAGCGCGGCGAGAAATAAGCAGGGGTGAATATCATGAGTAATATGCCTATGTTGTCCAATAACGCACCCGTATCTGGCAAGGCTACCGCGCAGACTAATCAAAATTCCAATGAGGCCGCCACTTACGATGCGCAACCCTTTGGCGATGTATTGGCACGCCAACTATCCGACAAGGCGGGAACAGACACCAAAGCAACAGATGTGCCGTTGCTGATCGCGACCGAAACGGTGCAGACCGAGAGTATCGCTGCTGCGACTGGCGCCTCCCTCCCCGCGGATATCTTGGCGACGTTGCTACCAGTAGCGGCTGTCGTGGCACAGATGGCATCCACTGCGCAAAACCCCGCTGCAGATGGCAGCGCCCAGAGCGACTTGGAACAATTGAAGAGTGCAACAGGCAAAGGCACGTCGGCGCCGCCTGCAAACACACCAACCGCTGCATTGGTTGTGAATGAAGGCGTCTCAAGAACCGCTGCTACTGCACCCTCAGCCGAAGATAATGCACCCGTTTTGGCACTTAATACCAACGTCATGGCTTTTGCCAAAGAAACGGAGTTGCGCAACAAACTCGATGCCACGATGACAGTGTCTTCAACACAGATCGCCACACCGCAAGCGAACCTAGTGCAATCCATGGCAAACGCGTCACCAATCGTCGCACCAGCCACACAGCTGGTGATCGACACCCCGGTCACTCAAAGGCAATGGGGTAACGAATTCAGCCAGAAGATCACGTGGATGGCGACACAACAAGACCAGCATGCCGAATTGCATCTGAATCCCGCCCAACTCGGGCCGCTCGATGTGGTCATCAAAGTCAGCGGCGACCAAGCAACAGCCCAGTTCACTTCGGCTCACGCCGCCGTACGCGACGTGATCGAGCAATCCATCCCTAAACTTCGCGAGATGTTGGCCGATAATGGAATCATGTTGGGTAACACCACGGTCAGCGACCAAGCACCGCGCGAGCAACGCGGCGAGTTTGGCAACCAGCGTCAGACCGCACCGAATGGTCGTGTGCTGGAGTCTGCCCCCTCCAACATGAGTGAAACACGTGCGGTCACCCCATTGAGCCGTCATAACGGTATGGTGGACACCTTCGCCTGACATTCAAATTAAGGCTGGAAACCCCACCTTTTCCTTAGATGACGGGCGTTGACCACGCGGGATAATTCAAACCAATCGAAAGGAAACAGAAATGTCCAAGCCCGCAAAACCCGCTGCTCCTGCCGCCCCTGCTGAGGGTGCCGCCCCCCCCAAGAGCAAAAAGATGTTGTTTATCATCATCGGTGTAGTGGTGTTGGCCCTCGCTGGCGGTGCTGGCTGGTATTTCACCAAGGGACATGCTCCTGAAGGTGAACATGCAGAGGAAGTGAAGGTGGAACCCGTACATGAGCCCAAGTACATCACGCTCGGCGAGAACTTCACCGTCAATCTGTTACATGAAGACGGCGACCAATACCTGCAAGCGGGCATCACCCTCAAGATCGTTGACCCGGCACTGGAAGAAAAGATAAAAGCGCGCATGCCTGAGATCAAAAGCAAGTTGCTGTTCTTGCTCGCCAACAAGCTTCCTTCCGAATTGCAGACCGCCGCCGGCAAACAGAAACTGGTGAGCGACATCATCGCCGAGACCGATGCCGTGTTGGGTCTAGGTGCAGCACCTGTTCATGCGGCCCCCGCTGCTGATGCCCATGCTGCACCCGCCACTGCTGCTCATGCCGCACCTGTTGCCGACGCTCATGCCGCGTCTGCTGCTCATGCCGCTGCCCCCGTTGCCGCACCTGCTGCAAGCGGCGTGGTAGCACCTTTGCCACCCAAGACGACAGGCATCGTGGACGTGTTGTTCACCGCCTTCATCATCCAATGATACTGGGCTGATGCCATGAGCGAATTCTTATCCCAAGACGAAGTCGACTCGCTACTGCGAGGGGTCACGGGTGAGGCCGAAGAAGTCAAGGAAGACACCTCCGCTGGGGGCGTCAAATCCTACAACATGGCGACGCAAGAGCGCATCGTGCGCGGGCGCATGCCCACCATGGAGATCATCAACGAGCGCTTCGCGCGTTTGTTCCGCATCGCGCTGTATAACTTCATCCACCGCAGCTCGGAGGTTTCCGTCGGTCCGGTGAAGGTGGTGAAGTTCTCTGAATTCATCCGTAATCTACCCGTGCCGGCCAACCTCAATCTGGTCTCGGTCAAGCCTCTGCGCGGCACGGCGCTGTTCATCTTCGACCCCAATTTGGTGTTCATGGTGGTGGACAGCCTGTTCGGTGGGGATGGCCGTTTTCATACACGCGTCGAGGGACGTGAGTTCACCCAGACCGAACACCGCATCATCCAAAAATTGCTGGAAGTCCTGTTCGAGACCTACACCAAATCTTGGGAATCGGTACAGAAACTGGAGTTCGAATTCCAGCGTTCCGAAGTCAACCCGCAGTTCGCCAACATCGCCACGCCTAACGAAGTGGTAGTAGTGACCACCTTTGAAGTGGAGTTCACCGGCGTCGGCGGCTCCATCCACATCTGCATGCCTTACGCGATGATCGAGCCGATCCGCGAGTTGCTCTACAGCACCATGCAGGGCGACCACGTCATCGCGGATAAGCGCTGGCTGCACATGCTGGCAAAACAGATCCAATCGGCAGACATCGAACTCACTGCGGTGTTAGGCCATGCCAATGTCACGTTGGATGACGTATTGAAGATGCGCAACAACGACATCATCCCGTTGGAAGTACCCGAGAACGTCAATGTGATGGTGGATGGTGTGCCGGTGATGGAATGCAAGTACGGCGTAGCCAATACGCATTACGCACTGAAGGTTGAAAAGATGCTCGCGACGGAAACGGGCGAGGCGATCAATGGAGGAAAAAATGGCTGAAGAAACCGCAGAACAAATCAGTGCTGACGACTGGGGCGCCGCCATGGCGGAACAAGCTGCCGTACCTGAGCCCACCGCACAACCCCACGTGTTCGAGCAACTAGGCGGCTCGGCAAGCGCGACCGCTCACAACGATCTGGACATGATCCTCGATATCCCCGTGCAACTGACGGTGGAGCTGGGACGCACCAAGATGCCGATCAAGAACCTGCTACAACTCGCTCAGGGCTCAGTGGTGGAATTGGCGGGCATGGCCGGCGAGCCACTGGATGTCCTCATCAACGGCTTCCTCATCGCACAGGGCGAAGTGGTGGTGGTGAACGACAAATTGGGCATCCGTTTGACCGACATCATTACACCGTCGGAGCGCCTGCGTCGCATCAACAAATAGAAAACTACTGCGCTCGACATGGCGGCGTTGCTCGATGGCTCAAGATGCTCATTTACACCAACGTAAATTCCGCTCTTTCGCCATCTCCCGCCTTGCCCTGCCTTCGCTCGCTACGTTTTCTGCGCTGTTTTCAGGAGTCGTTTAAATGCTCAAACCAATCTTTTTAACCATCGCAGCATCCTTCTCCCCGCTCGTCCTGGCCGCCGAGACCGTGCGCCCCACTTTCACGCCGCCCCCTACTGCGGCGGTATCCACCGGTAGTGTGTTGCAGGTCATCGTGAGTCTGCTGTTGGTGCTCGCTGCCGTGGTGATGGTGGCTTGGGTATTGAAGCGCATCAACCTGCCACAACAAGGTGGCACCAACGCGCTCAAAGTCATCAGCGGTGTCGCAGTCGGCCAACGTGAGCGTGTCGTGTTGGTGGAGGTGAATGACACATGGCTCGTCGTCGGCGTGGCCCCGGGTCAAGTGAATGCCTTACACAGTATGCCGAAAGGCAGCATCCCCACTCAATCCGACAATGGTGTTAATCCAAGCAGCGATTTCCAGAGTTGGATGAAGAAGATGATGGAGAAGCGCAATGCTTAGCTTGCCTATGAACCGAGAATGCAGATCGACCGGCTTGGTATATCGGTCTAGCCTGAGCGTGA
>JBAYTV010000145.1:0-5092 GCA_041675405.1 Sideroxydans sp.
CGCGTGGTGATCTTGCGTACGGTGAGTGAGTCATCGACCACCATCACCAACGGCTTGACGCGCACCGTTTCAACGGCGACTGCCTTGGCGATCTTGCGCACCACCGCGATGCGTTGTGTGAAGGCGACCGGATTGATGATGAGGATGACCGCACCGCTAGCAGAGACGGTTGCGCCTGCGATGCCAGGCAGGCGGGCCAGCTGTGGCCCGATGTTCTTCACCACGACTTCTTGATTACCTAACAGCGCATCCACATGCAGTGCGATACGATGCTCACCGCTACGTAGTAGCAATACTGGATTGTGAGGTTGGCTAACGAGTTCGGCTTGGTCATCGCCGAGCAAGCGAGGTAGGTAATGCAGAGCGTAACGCCGCGCTTGCCAATCAACGTATTGCTGTTTGTAGGTCGCATTCAACTCGGCAGGTTTTAGTTGTTGCACGTGTTCGACCATGGTCGAAGGGAGTGCAAAGATGGACTGTCCCGCGCGCACCAGCAAGGTCTTGGTCACCGCCAGGGTGAGTGGTAAGTGGATGCTGAAGCGAACGCCTTGGCCTTTTTCGGAAGTAATGTCGACACGACCGCCCAGTGCGGAGATCTCGCTACGCACTACGTCCAAGCCCACGCCACGTCCAGAGATCTCCGTCACTTCTTTCGCAGTCGAAAGCCCAGCGGTGAAGATGAGTTGCATCACTTGCTCGTCGCTGATGTTTTCTTCGGCGGCGATGAGACCCTTCTCCAAAGCCTTCTGGCGGATGCGCGGGATGTCTAAGCCTGCGCCGTCATCGCTAAAATCAAACACGACTTCGTTACTTTCCTGACGCAAGGAGAGGCGAATCTCGCCAATCGGTGATTTGTTGGATTGCGCGCGTTGCTCTGTGGTCTCCACCCCGTGCGCGATAGCATTGCGCAATAGATGCTCGAACGGCGCGGTCATCTTTTCCAGCACGCTACGGTCTAGCTCGATCTCGGTACCCGAAAGTTCCAAGTTCGCGCGTTTGCCCAACTCTTTACCGGTCTGGCGAACGATACGATACAGGCGCTCGCTGATGCTCGCGAAGGGCACCATGCGAATACTCATCAAACCTTGTTGCAGGTCGCGATTTAGCTGCGATTGCGCGTTCAATGCGGCGGAGGTCTCGTCCAGATTCTTCAGCAGTGCCTGTTGCACGGTCTGCACGTCATGCACGCTTTCGTTCATGAAACGAGTCAACTCTTGGAAGCGAGTGAAACGGTCGAATTCCAACGGGTCGAACTCTTGAGTGCTTTCCGGGCTGACCGAGATGCGTGCCTGCATCTGGCCTTCGGCCTGTATCTCGATCTCGCGCAACTGTTTGCGCAGACGGCTCACGCTGTCTGTCAGCTCCAACACACCGTTCTTGAATTCGCGCAACTCCGCTTCCACGCGTGAACGCGCCACGCTGATTTCGCCCGCCTCGTTGACCAAGCGGTCCACGGTGTCGGAACGCACACGCAGCAACGCAGCTTGCATGGCACGTTCTGCACCCACTTCCAGAACGGGCGCCGCAATAGGAGTGGGTGCGGTTTTTTTGATTGTTGTAGCGGTTTCCTCGGCAGAGACGGCTTGTGCATGAGGATCCTGCAACTCTTCGATGGCATGAGCGATGCGATCGAGATAGTTGTCCATCTCGTTCCACAACGCTTCATCCAGCGCACTGTTGGATATCGCTTTGCCCACGCGGTCTTCCACGCGGTGAGTCAATTCACCCAGACGCATCGCACCCGCCATGCGGGCACTTCCCTTGAGCGTATGCAGACTGCGTTGCAGGTTGTGTCCAAGTTGCGCATCGTCCGGTGTCCCACGCCATGCTCGCAGCGTGCTGCCGATCTGAGGATAAAGCTCGTGCGCCTCTTCCAAGAAGATAGGCAGCAACTGTTCGTCGACCTCGTCGTGCACCCCGCGCTCTTTCTTGTCGCCATGCTGGATCTCGGCCAGAACTTCTTCAACGACAGGCGCGTCTTCAAAGGGTGGTTCAACGATGACTGGAGTTTCGACGACTGCTTCGGTGAAGGGAATCACGGGTTCTACCGGCAATTCCTGGTGGACGACTACGATCTCTTTATCTGCCTGCAAACGTGCAATCAACTCAGCCTGCTGTTGGGGTTCAGTGTGCGCTCTGACATCGGCACACAATGCGTCTAGACAAGTGATGACTTCGTTCAACATGGAGAGCTGCGTGTCGCTGACCATACCCGGCTTGTCGATGCGCACTTCGAGCCACTGTTCTAAGGCGTAGGCGAGCTCGGCGATATTGGCGAAACCCATGGTGCGGTTGACGCCCGCCAGCGTATGGGCGGCGCGCATGAAATCGTGAGAAACGATATGTTCGATAGCTTCGTGCAAACCAGATAGATGCGCTTTCAACGATATGACATGTTCCGCGGCTTCTTCAGAGGCGATGCGGAACAGTACGGGCGAGATGGCGACGGAGCCGATCTGAACTTGTACTTCCTCTGTTGGCGTCTCTGCAGCGGCCTCAGGAGCAGCAGCTTCCGGTTGCTTTGTTTGCGGTAGTTCTTTGCCGTTCTCTATGCAGTCGGCGACAGTGAGCAGATGCGAAGTATCGATGTGCGCAGTCGTCGTACCACTCTGTAACATATCCACCCAGTGTTGGAACAAGACCTCTGCATCGCCCACCATATCCAGCAACGCGGGCGTGGCGGGGACGCTCTCAGCCAGCCATTTGTTCATGGCTCGCTCGACCGCCCAAGCGACTTCGCCCAACTCGGTCAGCCCCACCATGCGACCACTACCCTTGAGGGTATGGAACGAACGGCGCATGGTCACCCACGGTTCGCGGCTATCCAGATGCAAACGCGATATCTCGAGATTGGCGCGCAAGGTCTCCATGACTTCACTGGCTTCTTCTAGGAACACCTCCAATAGTTCGGCATCTTCGTCGCCAGAGCGGATGGATACGCCAGCAGGGATGATGGATTCTTCGGCCTGTGCGGTCTCTGCAGGGGCTGGATTAGTCTTGATCTCGCTCAGTTCCTTCAAGGCAGAGACGAGTGCGACCGGGTCGGATTTCTGACCAAGCGTCAGACCGTGAACGTAACCATCCATCAAACTGACGGCGGAAGCGACCGTACGCATCTCATTCGCCGATGGGGTGTCACCCTGTTGATAGCGTTCTGTGATCTGACGCAACGTCACGAGTAGCTGTTCCGCCACATCTAGCGAAAGGATATGTAAGCCACCTTGTACTTGGCTCAGCAAACGATTGACCTGAAGCAGTTCAGCACGCTTAGCAGCGTTGCCAAAGAAGGCATTGAGGCTTTGTTCGATGTGTTGCAGATTGCTTTGCATCTCAGTCGCGAGGGGTGACATCACTTCGCGCTGCTCCATCTCACAGTAGAGCGAGACCAAGTTGGAGAGCTTTCCCGTGTCTTCTGGTGAGCGCATCATGCCCTGCTGCATGCGCATACTGAGTATGCGTGCCTGCTCATGGAACCCGCTGCCCAAGTGTTGATAATGATCTATGCCGCTACCCAACAGCAATAGCGACATCGCCATATCCATCGCGATACGTTGCGCGCGATCGGGATTGTCAGCGTTGATGGCAGCAGTGTTAATTTGTTTGCACAAGAACTGCAGGGTGTTGCGATCAAGCTGTTCCGACAGCATGTACAACTGCTCGGTCTGAACGGCAAAGCGAGCACAAGCGGCGGCATCATCGGCCACGCAACGCTCCCACGTCTCATCCACTACCGCCAATTGCGCACGCATGTTGCCAAGCAATGCAGCCGTTTCGCTTGGGGGGAGAGGCGGCGATTCGGGGAGGAAGGCTTCTAAGGCAAAGGCGACTTTGATGTCTTCAACCGTCTCGCTGACCGTGTGGCTGCGTGCAACCAGATAGAGGAGCTCACTCAGCGCCGCGTCTTCATCGAAGTTGCTGTCATCTATCAGTGAACGCATACGCTGGTCGATGCGACTAAGCGATTTTTTGATATTCAATTCGGGCGGCACACCATCGTGTGAGACGCAATTCAGGAAGCCGCCAGCCACCCACCAGAACGCGCGCTGGTTATCTTGAGGTACACAGGTCAATACGATATTGACAGCCGCCATCATGCTACTCAGGGCTTCAGCCGTGCCATCTTGCCGTAGCCACTTAAGCAGGCCTTGTTGGTACTGCATACGCGCACTCTTGATGCGTGCATTGGCATCCGTGAGTTGCGGCTCACTAAGTACCGACGCGGGTAGTTCAACTTGCGCGTCGGGGAAGAACAGGTCTACTTCGAAAGCCATGTCCAAACCGCGCGCCTGGTGTAATTCCTGATACTCGTTGAAGAGACGCAGTGTGGCATTGGGAGCGCCAGCGGCAAGGCCATCCAGATAATGGGTCAATCCGAACAAGGCGCGACGGATCGCATCTTGGCGCATCGGGCTAGCGTCTTGTGGGCGTGAGGAAAGTTCTTTCAGCAGCGTCTCGAATTCGGTGCAGAACACCACCAATCCGCGCATCGGCAATATCTGCAACACTCCTGTGAAACGGTGCAGCTCGGACAAGGCATTTTCCAAGGATTGCACATCGCTGCCTGTCGCAAAGAAGCTTTCCAGCGCAAGGCTGATCTTGGCCAACGAGCTATCCAGTTCGGACTTGACCGACAGCAACTGCATTGGGTTGAAAGAGGCAGTCACACTGATCCTTACAGCTTGAAGCCCGACACTGAGCCGCTCAATTCTTTAGCCAAGCCTTCCAGTTGGGCAACCGATGCGCTGGTCAATTGCGTACCCTTGGAAGTCTGTTCCGTGATCTTCAAGATATCCGCCATCGCGGTCGCCACTTCTTGCGCCATGTCGGTCTGTACCTGAGTAGACACCGAGATACTGTTCACCAGATCGGTCAATTCGCGCGTGGAGCGCTCAATCTCTTGCAGTGATTTACCCGCTTCGTCAGAAAGCTTCGCGCCTTCGACTACACCCTGCGTGCTTTTTTCCATCGCTGCCACCGCATCTTGCGTGTCGCCCTGAATCGTCTTCACCAACAGACCGATCTGCTTGGTCGCCTCACCCGAACGCTCCGCGAGGCGCTGAACTTCTTCCGCAACCACCGCAAAGCCGCGTCC
>JBAYTV010000146.1:0-5037 GCA_041675405.1 Sideroxydans sp.
ATTCACTCAGCAGATAGTCAGGCGATGTCTTGCCGACCGGTTTGATCGGCTCGGTGGTGACAGGGGGGGTAGGTGGGCAGACCGGTGGCTGTTTCGTCTGGCAGGCGGATAGGCCGACTGCCGCGCACAACATCAACCCTATCGGTTTGCCAAAATAGGAACGCTTCATCAGTGCAGTACGCGCGGGATGCTCAATACGAACTGCTGTACCGGCACGTTGAAGATACCCCCGTCCAACACTTGCATCTGATAGCTACCCGACATGGTGCCGACCTGTGTCGCCAGCACTGTACCGCTGGAATATTCGAAGTGGTCGCCCGGCTTGATGATGGGTTGTTCGCCCACCACACCTTTGCCTTTTACTTCCTGCACGTGGTTGTTCGCATCGGTGATGATCCAGTGGCGATGCAGCAGTTGTACAGGGTGCTCGCCTTGGTTGGTGATGGTGATGGTGTAAGAGAAGACGTGGCGATTATCGGCCTCATCGGACTGGTCGGCGAGGTAACGTACCTGAACGGTAACGTGGACCTTGTATTGGTTGATATCTTCCATCGCCGCATTTCACCGTATTTTGCGCACGATGACAAGCATGGTGCGAGTTTCGGGTAAAATGCGCCCTTCCAAATTTCAAACTCTAAGGATCAAATCATGGACTACCAGATCGCCCCTTCGATTCTCTCGGCTAACTTCGCGCGCTTGGGCGAAGAAGTCGACAACGTGCTCGCTTCCGGCGCAGACATCGTTCACTTCGACGTGATGGACAACCACTATGTGCCTAACTTGACCATCGGCCCTCTGGTTTGCGAAGCATTGCGCAAGCATGGCGTGACGGCAGACATCGACGTTCACCTGATGGTGAAGCCGGTCGATCGCATCATCCCCGACTTCGCAAAAGCAGGCGCGACCTACATCACTTTCCACCCGGAAGCTTCCGAGCACATCGACCGCACCATCGGCCTCATCAAAGAGCTGGGTTGCAAGGCTGGTCTGGTATTCAACCCGGCGACACCTTTGGACATCTTGGAATACACATTGCCTAAGTTAGACATGGTTCTGTTGATGTCGGTGAACCCGGGCTTCGGCGGTCAGAAGTTCATCCCTCACGTATTGGATAAAGCACGTGCCGTGCGCAAGATGATCGACGCTGGTGGCTACAAGTGCCGTCTGGAGATCGACGGTGGCGTTGGCCCAGCCAATATCAAAGAAGTGGCTGAAGCAGGTGTCGATACCTTCGTGGCAGGCTCCGCAGTGTTCGGCAAGAAGAACGCCGCTGACAAAAACCACTACAACACCATCATCGCTGAGATGCGCGCGGAGTTGGCGAAGGTCGGCAAGTAATTTAATGCCGTCATTCCCGCGCAGGCGGGAATGACGAAAAGTTTAGAGGTATTTAATGTCGTTTAAGAACTTCCCGCTTCCTGTCGCCGCCATCGTCATCGATCTGGATGGTACGCTGCTGCATACCGCGCCGGAGTTGGCGGAATCGGCGAACCGCATGTTGCGTGACATGGGCCGTCCTGCCGTGTCGCAAGACTTGCTGATGAGCTACATCGGCAACGGCATCCACTGGTTGGTGAAACGTGCGCTCACGGGCGACATGCATGCCGAGCCGGATGCGGCGTCGTTCGACAAGGCATTACCAGTCTTCGAGAAGCATTACACCGAGCTGTTGTTGCAGAGCAAACCGTTCCCCAGCGTGATCGCGGGTTTGGATGCGATGAAGGCGGCGGGATACCGTTTGGGTTGCATCACCAACAAGGTCGAGCGTTACACCAATCCGCTGCTCAAAGGCATCGGCATGGCGAAATACTTCGACATCGTGTTGGCGGGCGACACCTTGCCTGAGAAGAAACCGCACCCCATGCCTTTGTTGCACGCGGCGAAATTTTTCGGCTGTGCTATCGAGCAACTGCTGTTGGTCGGCGATTCACTCAGCGACGCACAAGCTGCACGCGCTGCGGGTTGCCCCATCATCTGCGTGCCTTACGGTTACAACCACGGTGAACCCGTCGAGACGCTGAATGTGGATGCGGTCATCCCAGACTTGACTGGCGTATTGCCATTCATCAAACGAGCATAAAAAATGACATACCGATTCCTGAAAACAACTGATTGGCGATGGTGAACAGCAGCACCGAGTTCGTTCATCGTCAGTCAATCTTTTAGGAGTCGTTCATGTTGTCACCTATTTCAGAACAGGATTTCAAATCCCTTGCCAAGCAAGGCTACAACCGTATCCCTTTGGTCGCAGAGTCTTTCGCCGACCTTGATACACCACTCTCGCTCTACCTCAAACTCGCTAACAAGCCTTTCAGCTATCTGCTGGAGTCGGTGCAGGGTGGCGAACGTTTCGGGCGTTATTCCTTCATCGGCTTGCCTGCCGACACGCGCATCACCGTGCGCGGCAAGCAGGTCACATTGACCACTGTGAAGGGCGAGACCAAGCAAGAGGTTGAGAATCCGCTGGATTACATCAGCGCCTACCAAGCGCAGTTCAAGGTCGCGCCGCTGTCCGGTTTGCCGCGCTTCACGGGCGGTCTGGCAGGCTACTTCGGTTACGACACCGTGCGTTACATCGAGCCGCGTCTGGCTAAGACGGTGAAGAAGGATGTCATCGGCACGCCGGACATCCTGCTCATGCTCACCGAGCAACTGGCGGTGGTGGATAATCTTTCCGGCAAGCTCACTTTCATCGTGTATGCCGACCCGGCGCAAGACGACGCCTATGCCATCGCGCGCGAACGTCTGCATGAACTCATAGCCATGATGCGTCTGCCGGTCGAGATCCCTTACGCGCCGCCCTCAAAAGCGGTCGAAGCGAAGTCCGAGTTCGGCGAGGCGGCATTCAAGGCGGCGGTAGAAAAGTCCAAGCACTACATCTTCGACGGCGACATCATGCAGGTCGTGTTGTCGCAACGCATGTCGCAACCGTTCCCTGCATCGCCGCTGTCCCTGTATCGTGCCTTGCGCAGCATCAATCCCTCGCCCTACATGTTCTATTACGACATGGGCGACCATCACGTGGTCGGTTCATCGCCCGAGATATTGGCGCGCTTGGAAGGCGACACCGTCACCGTGCGCCCCATCGCGGGTACGCGTCCACGCGGCAAAACAGCACAGCAGGATGTTGAGTTGGCCGCCGAGTTGTTGGCTGACCCGAAAGAGCTGGCCGAACACCTGATGCTCATCGACCTCGGTCGCAACGACATCGGTCGTGTGGCCGAGCGCGGCACGGTGCAACTCACCGACAAGATGGTCATCGAGCGTTACTCGCACGTGATGCATATCGTCTCTAACGTCGAAGCCACTTTGAAGAAAGGCCTCGATGCGATGGATGTGCTCAAGGCAACCTTCCCAGCGGGCACGGTCTCCGGTGCGGCGAAGGTGCGCGCGATGGAGATCATCGACGAACTCGAACCTTCCAAGCGCGGCATCTACGCAGGCGCTGTGGGCTACCTCGGTTTCAACGGTGACATGGATGTCGCCATCGCACTACGCACCGCCGTGGTGAAAGACAAGACGCTGTACGTACAAGCAGGTGCGGGCATCGTTGCCGACTCGGTAGCGGATAGCGAATGGATGGAGACGCAGAACAAGGCGCGCGCCGTGTTGCGTGCCGCCGAGATGGTGCTGGACGGTCTAGACGCGCAGGTCCATCGCTAGTCTGCAGGCTCACAACATGAATATCCAGGACATGAGCCTCAAGCAACGATTGCTGGTGGTCGTGGCGGTCGAACTTCTGTACATGGTGGGTAGCCGCCTCGCCATCCACTATTACTCGGCCGAATCATTTCAGGCTGAACTGATCCGCACCACATTGCGCATCGCGACTGCGCTCATCTTCTGGCAGTTGATGAAACCACTCATACTGTCGAAGAAAGTTTCTTTCGATACAGTGCGCGTCGCGCCCTTGGTAGCTGGGATGTTGGCGCTCTTCGCCATTCCGGTGTTGGTCGGCAATTACGCATTGAGTACATCGCTCGCGTTGTTGTTCGCGCTAACCAGCATCCCCGTGGCGATCAAGGAAGAGTTCCTGTTCCGTGGCATCGTGCAGAACTTGCTGGAGAGCAGATACGGTCAGATGCGCGCGGTGTTCTATGCCAGCGTCATCTTCACCGCGTGGCACATCGGTACGTGGGAGCCATCCGTGTGGACCTTCGGGCAGATATTCTGCGTGGGTCTGGTGCTGGGTCTGGTCTATGTCCGTACGGGCAGCATCTTGGCAGCCATCGTGTTGCACACCTTGTACGATGCGGTATTCTCCTTCACACCGCTGATGCGACCACCGCTGGATCAGAACTGGGGATTCGTGCCCTTGGCCATCGCCGTGGTCGCCGTGTTCTACTGGGCGCAGACGGGCAAATTGAAGAACGGCGCGGCCAGCGCCTGAAGATTAGATAAATAGATTTGATGGAGTAGCCATGTTATTGATGATCGACAATTACGATTCCTTCACCTACAACCTCGTGCAATATTTCGCTGAGTTGGGTGCCGATGTAGTCGTGCACCGCAACGACGAGATCACGGTGGAAGAGATAGCGAGACTGAATCCGCAGCACCTCGTGGTCTCGCCCGGCCCGTGCACGCCGAACGAAGCGGGCATCTCGGTCGCCGCCATCAAACACTTCGCGGACAAGATCCCTTTGCTGGGTGTATGCCTCGGCCATCAGAGCATCGGCCAAGCCTTCGGCGGCAAGATCATCCACGCCAAGACCTTGATGCACGGCAAGACTTCGCTCATCCATCACAACAGCAACAGTGTGTTCACCGGATTGCCTAACCCCTTCACCGCGACGCGCTACCACTCCTTGGTCATCGAGCGCGAGAGCATCCCCGATTGTCTGGAAGTGACTGCGTGGACGGACGATGGCGAGATCATGGGGGTGCGTCACAAGACGCTGGCCGTGCACGGCGTGCAGTTCCATCCCGAGTCCATCCTCACCGAGCACGGGCACGACATGCTGAAGAACTTTCTGGAAGGGAAGAAATAATCATGATCACACCACAGCAAGCCCTTGTCCGCCTTATCGACCAGCG
>JBAYTV010000147.1:0-5011 GCA_041675405.1 Sideroxydans sp.
AAACCTAGCAGGTCACGTAGCGACGCGATGGATACAACGGGGATACCGTAACTTTGGTGCACTTCCTGTACCGCTGACAACTCGCCTTGGCCGCGTTCCATGCGATCCAGCGCGATGACCACACCGCACGGTGTCGCCCCCGCAGCGCGGATCAGTTCGATGGACTCGCGCACCGACGTACCGGCCGAGATCACATCATCGATGATGAGCACATCGCCTTGCAGTTTCGCACCCACGGTCGTACCGCCTTCGCCGTGGTCTTTCGTTTCCTTGCGGTTGAAGCAATACGGCACGTTGTGCCCCTGCTCCGCCAGCGCGATGGAAGTACCCGCTACCAAGGGGATACCCTTGTAGGCGGGGCCGAACAACATATCGAATTTGATGCCCGAGGCGAGGATGGCCTGCGCGTAGAACTGGCACAACTCACGCAATGCAGCCCCGTCCTGGAACAGACCGGAGTTGAAGAAGTAGGGCGACAGACGACCAGCCTTGGTTTGGAACTCACCGAAGCGCAACACATTCTGCGCGACAGCGAAGCGGATGAAATCTTGACGGTAAGCGTGCATAAAATCCTTAAGTGTTGCAAATTTGCTTTTAGCCCCTCGCCCTCCGGGAGAGGGGTTGGGGTGAGGGAGTACTCTCAATTCAAAGCATGTAAATCCCACTGGATGGCCGTACCTCGAAACTGCGGCCCCCGGCCTTGTTTTCCCGCCTTCGCGGGAATGACGAAGCGAGGATGCCGTGGAATGCCCACATTATAATGCGCACACCAAACCAACGAGAAAATTCATGCGCATCGTCACCCTGAACTTCAACGGCATCCGCTCTGCCTACAACAAAGGCTTCCTCGAATGGTTCAGCAAGCAAGATGCCGACATCCTGTGCGTGCAGGAACTCAAAGCCCAAGCACCGGATATGACACCCGACATGCTCGCCCCGCTCGGTTACCACGGCTACTTCCACTATGCCGAGAAGAAGGGTTACAGCGGCGTGGGCATCTATAGCAAAAAGAAACCCGACCACGTCATCGTCGGTCTTGGCATTCCCGAGTTCGACTTTGAAGGGCGTTACATCGAAGCGCAGTACGGCAACCTCAGCGTCGTGTCGCTGTATCTGCCTTCCGGTTCCAGCGGCGAAGAACGCCAAGCCGTGAAGTTCAAATTCCTCGAAGCCTTCATGCCTCACCTCCGACAGATGATGGAGAACTCAAAGGGCAGCGTTGTCGGTGAGTCGCGGTTGCTCCCGCAATCGGCTGGCTCCGCCAGTAACGTGTCGCAACCGCACATGAACCAACTATCCACCAGCGGTCGCGAAGTGATTATCTGCGGCGACTGGAACATCGCCCACACTGAAAAAGATCTGAAGAACTGGAAAGGCAACAAGAAGAACTCCGGCTTCCTGCCCGAAGAACGCGCATGGCTCACCCAGTTGTTCAACGATGTCGGCTTCATCGACGTGTTCCGCAAACTGCACCCCGAACTCGAAGCCTACACATGGTGGTCGAACCGTGGCCAAGCGTGGGCCAAGGACGTGGGCTGGCGTTTGGACTACCAAGTCGCCACCCCCGCCGTCGCCGCCAAAGCCATCCATACTGGCATCTACAAAGAACAACGTTTCAGCGATCATGCACCGATGATGGTGGATTACAAAGATTAGCCGCAACGCTTAAAGCTCACGTCATTCCCGCGCAGGCGGGAATCCAGCGGGGGTTAATTCAAAATGCCGTTGGTTTGGTCTTGCTTCGCAAGAAATGACTAATTGACTGGATTCCCGCCTGCGCGGGAATGACGCCGAGGGAGTTTAAAGAATGCCAAAGACAATTAACGAACCTTTGATTCTGCTGATACTCGGCATAGCACTACTCGCCCTCACCGCCCTCCACCCGCACGACTACGCCACTTGGTGGATGGAGACCGCGCCCATCTTCATTGCGCTGCCTATCCTCGCTGTCACCTACAAGACCTACACGCTCACCCCGCTGCTGTATCGCCTGCTGTTCCTGCACGCGCTCATCCTCATGGTCGGCGGGCACTACACTTATGCAGAAGTGCCGCTGGGATACTGGATGCAAGACTGGTTCGGCTTCGCGCGCAACAACTACGACAAGATCGGCCACCTTGCGCAAGGCTTCATCCCCGCCATGCTGTTCCGCGAACTGCTGCTGCGCAGCTCACCGTTAAAGCAGGGCAAGTTGTTGTTCACGCTGGTGGTGGCTAGCTGCCTCGCGGTGAGCGCCAGCTATGAACTCATCGAATGGGCGGCGGCAGAGATGATGGGAGAGGGCGCTGATGCTTTCCTCGGCACACAAGGTTATGCGTGGGATACGCAGTCGGACATGTTGATGGCGTTGATCGGTGCGATCGTTGCGCAGGTGGTGTTGAGGAAGGTGCAGGACCGGCAACTATTGTGAAACTGACTACTCTGGCTCCTGATATTGCGCCGGACGCACGTTCTTTAATTACAAACAACTTAAGTATTAGGCCAATTTGTAATTGACATTGGAAGGGTCTGTCGTCCTTCAAGAATTTCTATTAAACCTTTTCTTAGTGCTGCTTGTTGGTCTTCTGTTTCTCCGTGAGCACGAGGTGAATATGACGAATTTTTGATATGTGTTTTGTCGAAGTCGTATTCCAACACGCGCGCCATTTTGTGCAATAACTCTACAAGTAGGTCGACTCTTCTTACAATCCATTGATCAATAGGAATGGCAGAATTGTTAAGCAAATCGAGATATTCTTTCCAAGCTTCAATAACCTCTTTTTCTTTCTTGTGGTCTTTGTCGAACTCAAGATCAATTCGATTCAATGCCTCAACATGAGACCAAGAAGTCGTGTAAGCACGAGTAGCCATTAATGTCTTGAAGATGTTTATCTTGCGCTCACGCTTCTCTTTCTGGTCGTCTAAGTAGCGAGTAAGCCGTACAGCAACAATGGGACCTAAAAACACGGCAGTAATCATGATCCAATCTGAAATAGTCATGTTGTTCTCCACTTGATTGATAAGGGATCGCGATAAGAATATTGCTACTTAATTGACATTTTGTTGCGGAACGTTCCACGGCGCAACCTTCAACAACAACACCATCCCCGGTATCGCCAGCAGCGCGCACAGCAGGAAGAACAACGTCCAGCCCATCCCTTCCACGAGCCAACCCGTCGCCGCATTGGCGAAGGTGCGCGGTATCGCCATCAGGCTGGTGAACAGCGCGAACTGAGTGGCGGTGTAGGCGGGGTGGGTGGTGCGGGCGATGAAGGCGACGAAGGCGACGGTGCCGAGGCCAACACCTAGGGCTTCCATGCCGATGACGATGGCGAGCTGGGCGCGTTCGGCGACGCCGATCTCGGTGAAGGGGCCGTGCGAGGCGAGCCAGGCGAAGCCGAAGATGGACACCACCTGCACCACACCGAACAACCACAGCGCGCGGTTGATGCCGATCTTCAACATCCACAAGCCACCCAGCAGACCGCCGATGACGGCAGGCCACAGACCCGCGTTCTTGGCGATGAGCCCGATCTCGGTCTTGCTGAACCCCATGTCCATATAGAACGGTGTCGCCAGCGCGGTGCACAGGCTGTCGCCGAGTTTGTAGAAGAACAGGAAGGCGAGGATGAGCAAGGCGCTGTTCCAACCTTGGCGCGAGATGAATTCGTGGAAAGGCTCGACCACCGCTTCGCGCAAAGTCTTGGGCGGTGCAGCGCGGTGCGGTTCGCTCACCATCAGCGTCATCACCATGCCGGGCAGCATGAACAGCGCGGTGATGATGAACACCATGCTCCACGGCAGATGGTCGGACAAGATGAGCGAGAGCGAACCGGGGATGAGACCGGCGATGCGATACGCGTTGACGTGGATGGAGTTGCCGAGGCCGAGTTCGGAGTCAGACAACAACTCGCGGCGATAGGCATCCAGCACGATGTCTTGCGTGGCACTCAAGAAGGCGAGCAGGGTGCAGAACAAAACGATCGTGCTCATCTCGGTCTGCGGCGAGAAGCCGCCGAGCGTGGCGATGACCAGCAACAAGCCCACTTGCGACACCAACATCCAACCGCGACGGCGACCCAGCGCAGGCACAGCGTATCTATCCAGCAAGGGCGACCAGATGAACTTCCACGTGTAGGGGAACTGGATGAGCGCGAACAGGCCGATGGTCTTGAGATCGATGTGTTCGCTGCGCAGCCATGCCGGCACGAGGTTGAACAGCAGATACAGCGGCAGACCGGAAGAGAATCCGATGAAGACGCAGATGAGCATGCGTCGAGTGAAGAGTTGTTGCCAGATGGTCATGGAGATGGTGCTTCGTTGATGGAGTGTTCCCTCACCCCAACCCCTCTCCCGGAGGGCGAGGGGCTAAGTTCCCTCTCCCCTTGGGAGAGGGCTAGGGTGAGGGAACACTCGTTAAATCTATGCTGCACGCTTCACCCGATACACCGCCATGCTCCCCAACAAATTAGGCAGCACCACCACATCGTTGCCACCCGTCATCACATGGCGCGCGAGGATGCTCACCTCGTGCGTGGCACACAGATCCTCGAAATCCTTCAAGGTGCACAGGTGCACATTCGGTGTGTCGTACCACTGGTAGGGCATGTCGGTGGACACAGGCATATTGCCGCGCAGTACCTGCAGGCGATTCTTCCAGTAACCGAAGTTAGGGAAGCTGACGATACCTTCACGACCGACGCGCAAGATCTCTTTCATCAGCGCCTCGGTGTGTTTGGTCGCTTGCAAGGTCTGCGACAGGATGACGAAGTCGAATGCGTCGTTTTCGAAATCGGCGAGGCCGGATTCCAAGTCGTTCTGGATGACGTTCACGCCGTTGGCGATACAGGTGGCGACATTTGCATCGCTGATCTCGACACCGTAACCGACCACCTTGCGCGTCTCGCGCAGGTAACGCAACAGGCTGCCGTCACCGCAACCAAGGTCGAGCACGGCTGAGCCTTCGGGAATCCATGCGGCGATGGCGGCGAAGTCGGGGCGGGATTGGATGATAGAGGTATTCATGTTGACA
>JBAYTV010000148.1:0-5001 GCA_041675405.1 Sideroxydans sp.
ACGGGCACGCCGCGCGCACTCATCTTCTTAACTGGGACATTGTTCGTCCCCGCTCCGGCACGCGCGATAGCCAACACACTGGAAGGGATATCCATCTCCAGCATATTGTGGGAACGAACGAGAATCGCATCGGGTTGAGCGATGTCGTTAGCCGTGACATAACGTCCGGCAGGCAGGCGCTTCAAGCCTGTCGAAGAGATCTTGTTCAGCGTGAGTACTTGAAAGGTCTTGGCCATTTTGATTATTAAAATTTCCTTATTGTCCGTTCGCGGCCTCGAAGAGGTACTCGCACCCTTGGGTGTGAGCTTGTCGAACCATGAACGGCGTTAGCAAATTCCCCCTTCGACAAGCTCAGGGCGAACGGGGTTTTGTTAGCTTTTGCTCTTGGCGAACTCGCCCATGAAGTCGGCCAGTGCCTGTACTCCAGCCAAAGGCATCGCGTTGTAGATGGAAGCGCGCATGCCGCCGACGGAACGGTGTCCCTTCAGTTGCAACAGACCGCGTGCATCCGCTTGCTTCAGGAAGTCACCATCCAGATTCGCATCCTTCAGGGTGAACGGCACGTTCATACGCGAACGGTCTGCTTTGGCCACTGGGCAGTTGTAAAAGCCGTTGCTACCATCGATGGCCGCATACAGCAGGTTCGCTTTTGCGATGTTGTTCTTTTCCATCGCGGCGATGCCGCCGTTCTTCTTCAACCATTTGAACACCAAGCCGGACATGTAGATGCCATAGGTCGGCGGGGTGTTGTACATCGATTCGTTATCGGCGTGAGTCTTGTAATCCATCATGGTCGGCAGGCGCGCATCAGCGTGCCCCACCAAGTCTTCGCGCACGATGACCAGCGTCAGACCGGCGGGGCCGATGTTCTTCTGTGCGCCTGCGTAGATGAGGCCGAACTTCGACACATCGATCTGGCGCGACAGGATGTTGGACGACATGTCCGCCACCAGCGGCACATCACCCGTCTCAGGTATCCAGTTGAACTCGACGCCGCCGATGGTCTCGTTAGGCGTGTAGTGCACGTAGGCCGCATCCTTGTCCAACTTCCAAGTATCGAAAGCGGGAATGTAGGTGCAGTTCTTGTCTTTATTGTCGGCAACCACGTTCACGCTGGTGAACTTCTTCGCTTCGCCGATGGCCTTCTTCGACCATTCACCCGTGTTCACGTAATCGGCAGAAGCCTTGCCGCGCAACAGGTTCAGCGGGATCATGGAGAATTGCAGATGCGCACCGCCTTGCAGGAACAGCACCTTGTAGTTGGAGGGGATACCCATCAACTCGCGCAGGTCTGCTTCGGCTTGTGCATGGATACCCATGTACTCTTTGCCACGGTGTGACATCTCCATCACCGACATACCGCTACCGTGCCAATCAAGTAATTCCGCTTGAGCTTGCTGCAATACCTCCTTGGGTAGAACTGCCGGACCTGCACTGAAATTGTAGATGGTCATTTCGAAATTACTCCTTGGCTATATATTCACAAATCCATAAACGATTAAGGAACCGGGATTGGGGATTGAGAAAACCGGCACCCTGAATTTCACTCAATCCTAAATCCTCAATCCCGCTTTTCAATCCTAACTTTCCTCTTCTTCTGTCTCGGCGATGCGGCCCAATCCTGCCAATTTATCGCCCTTGCCCAAGTTGATCAGTGTCACGCCCTGAGTCGCACGGCTCATCTCGCGGATCTCTTTGACGCGTGTGCGGATCAATACGCCGTTGGTGCCGATCAGCATGATTTCATCATCGGTATGTACCAGCGTCGCTGCCACCACCTTGCCGTTACGCTCGGAGGTCTGGATGGCGATCATGCCTTGCGTGCCGCGTCCGTGGCGGGTGTACTCTGCGATAGGCGTGCGCTTGCCGTAACCGTTCTCGGTCGCGGTCAATACGCTCTGCTGTTCGTTCTCGGCCACCAGCAAGGCGATCACTTTGCCGCCCTTGGTCAGCTTCATACCGCGCACACCGCGTGTGACACGCCCCATCGAGCGCACGTCGCTCTCTTCGAAGCGCACCGCTTTGCCGCCGTCAGAGAACAACATCACGTCATGCTTGCCATCGGTTAGCGCCACACCGATGAGGAAATCTCCCTCATCCAGATTGATGGCGATGATGCCCTTGGTGCGCGGATTCGCGAAGTCAGACAACGGTGTCTTCTTCACGGTGCCGTCTGTCGTCGCGAAGAACACGAACTTGTCTTCTGAGAATTCCTTCACCGGCAAGATGGCGTTGATCTGCTCGCCTGCTTCCAGCGGCAACAGATTGACGATCGGTTTGCCGCGGCTGATACGGGTGCCTTGAGGCACTTCGTACACCTTCAACCAGTACACACGACCACGGTTGGAGAAGCACAGGATGTAATCGTGCGTATTGGCGATGAACAGGTTATCGACGAAATCGTCTTCCTTGGTCGAAGCCGCTTGCTTGCCGCGTCCGCCGCGTTTCTGCGCACGGTATTCGTCCAATTTCTGCGCCTTCATGTAACCGCCGTGAGACAGGGTCACCACCACGTCTTCCGGCGCGATCAGGTCTTCCATGCTCATGTCTTGCGTGTGCGTCACGATCTCGCTACGGCGTTTGTCGCCGAACTGCGAACGCATGGTCACCAACTCGTCGCCGATGATCTGTGTCACGCGTGCAGGTTTCGCCAAGATGTCCAACAAGTCGGCGATCTTGTCCATCACTTCGCGGTATTCGCCCACGATCTTGTCCTGTTCCAAACCAGTCAGGCGTTGCAGACGCAACTCCAAGATGGCTTGAGTCTGCGCGTCCGACAGGAAGTAGCCGCGATCTTTGCCTTTGCCGACCAGACCGAACTCGGGTGCCAGACCATCAGGACGCGATGCGTCGCTGACGCGGCTCAACATATCTTCCACCAGGGACGAACGCCACGAACGCGCCATCAACTCGCGCTTCGCATCAGCCGGTGTCGGCGCCGCTTTGATGAGGGCGATGATCTCGTCCACATTGGACAACGCGACTGCCAAGCCTTCCAAGATATGACCGCGCTCGCGTGCCTTGCGCAATTCAAAAATAGTGCGGCGTGTCACGACTTCGCGACGATGACGCAAGAATGCTTCGATGACTTGTTTCAGGTTGAGCAACTTCGGTTGACCGTCAACGATGGCAACCATGTTGATACCGAAACTGTCTTGCAACTGGGTCTGCTTGTACAGAGGATTGAGCACGACTTCCGGCATCTCGCCGCGACGCAACTCGATGACCGCACGCATACCGGATTTGTCCGACTCGTCGCGGATCTCGGTGATACCTTCGATCTTCTTCTCGCGCACCAACTCGCCCACCTTGATGAGCAGGTTCGCTTTATTCACCTGGTAAGGCAGCTCGTCGATGATGATGGCCTGACGATCACCCTTGCCGATGTCTTCGAAATGGATACGACCACGCATGATCACGCGACCACGACCAGTGCGGTAGCCTTCCTTCACACCCGACAGACCATAGATGATGCCGGCGGTCGGGAAGTCGGGAGCTGGCACCAACTCGATCAACTCTTCGATGTCCATCTCTGGATTGCGCAGCAACGCGAGGCAAGCATCCACCACCTCGGTCATGTTGTGCGGCGGGATATTGGTCGCCATACCCACGGCGATACCGGACGAACCGTTCACCAACAGGTTAGGGAAACGTGCGGGGAACACCAGCGGCTCATGTTCCGAACCGTCATAGTTCGGACCGTAGTCCACTGTTTCTTTATCGAGGTCTTCCAGCAGTTGATGCGCGATCTTCGCCATGCGGATCTCGGTGTAACGCATCGCAGCCGCGTTATCGCCGTCCACCGAACCGAAGTTACCCTGACCATCCACCAGCGTGTAGCGCAGCGAGAAATCCTGCGCCATACGAACGATGGTGTCGTACACCGCCGTATCGCCGTGCGGGTGATACTTACCGATCACGTCACCGACGATACGCGCCGACTTCTTGTAAGCACGGTTCCAATCGTTGGAGAGTTCATGCATCGCAAATAGCACGCGGCGGTGAACAGGTTTCAGACCGTCACGCACATCCGGCAAGGCACGACCCACGATCACGCTCATCGCGTAATCGAGGTACGACTTGCGCATCTCTTCTTCAAGGCTGACCGGCAGGGTTTCTTTAGCGAATTGTTGTTCCATGTGCGACCTAAATTGATTGGCTGAAGAGTCAAAAAACAAGCCCGCATTCTAGCACAGCAGCCTTACCAGCCCACCATCCACTCCAAGCATCCTCAGCAGGCACAAGAATCCCCTCGCCTCCTACCCACCTCCCCCTTTGAAAAAGGGGGATTGAGGGGGATTTAGCACTTACGGCACACCTGCAACCTTGCGCTACAATCCGCTACGACACCGATGGACAGACTGAAGGACAGCCCATGAGCGACACCCAAGAAATCACCCAAGCCCTCCTCAACTTCCGCGATGAACGCGATTGGGCGCAGTTCCACAACCCCAAAGACCTCGCCCTAGCCTTGAACATCGAAGCGGGCGAGCTACTGGAATCCTTCCTGTGGAAATCCGCCGAACAGGCGAACGAAACCGAGATACGAGAAGAACTGGCCGATGTTTTCGCCTACGCCTTCCTGCTAGCGGATAGCTACGGTTTAGACGTGAAACAGATCGTGCTGGAGAAGATCAAGAAGAACGCGCTGAAATACCCAATAGAGAAAGCCAAGGGGAGTGCGAAGAAATACACAGAGCTTTAATGGAAATTTATTCCGAACCCGCCCCCATATCGTTGCTTTGGGCAATGCATAAAGACTGAAACCATCTGTACGCCTTTACTTTTATCGTCTGCATATTCTTGCTACCAGCACTAAATAAACTTGCCCGTTAGCATCACCTGCTAATAACAGCCGTTGTTAGCATCATGCGTGAGGTGCGCCAGCACTACCGCCTTGATAGTATTGCTAAAATCATGATGGCCCCCTATTTTTTTCGTGTCTTTTTTCCGACAATCCTATCGTCGTCAACGATCAAAGGAGAAAATACATGAACACCT
>JBAYTV010000149.1:0-4942 GCA_041675405.1 Sideroxydans sp.
CTTTTGCGGCAGGCGAGCTGGCCGGTGCAGACGTGGCGCGCGTGAACTACGCTGCCGCTGCCGTCGAACTCATCCACGCCTACTCCTTGGTGCACGACGACATGCCTTGCATGGACGACGATGTGTTGCGCCGTGGCAAGCCGACTTGTCATGTGGAATACGATGAAGCGACTGCTTTGCTGGTGGGAGATGCGCTGCAAAGTCTGGCATTCCAATTCCTGTCTGAGCAACGCCTGAGCGACGAACCTGGCAAGCAATTGCAGATGGTGAAGTTGCTGGCGGTCGCTTCCGGTTCGCGCGGTATGGCGGGCGGGCAGGCCATCGACCTCGCCAGTGTGGGTAAACAACTGACCCTGCCCGAGTTGGAGCAGATGCACATCCACAAGACCGGCGCACTGATACGCGCGGCGACCTTGCTGGGTGCCCATTGCGGCAATGGACTGAGCGATGCACAGCTCGATAAGTTGGATCGCTTCGGCAAGCTCATCGGTTTGGCTTTCCAAGTGGTGGATGATGTGCTCGATTGCGAGGCGGATACCGCGACCTTGGGCAAGACCGCCGGCAAGGATGCCGACAACGACAAGCCGACCTATGTGAGCTTGTTGGGTTTGCAAGAAGCAAAAGCGATGGCGCAACGTTTGCACAGTGAGGCACTGGCATCATTGAGCGAATTCGGCGAATCAGCAAAACGTCTGCGTGAGCTGGCCGACTTCATCGTGTTAAGAAAATTCTGATGTACACCCTGCTCGATACCATCAAGTCGCCGGAAGATCTGCGCAAGCTGGAGCGTGAACAGTTGCCGCAACTCGCTGCGGAGTTGCGCGAGTTCTTGGTCGAATCGGTGAGCAAGACGGGCGGACACTTGTCGTCCAACCTCGGCACGGTCGAACTGACCATCGCCTTGCACACCATCTTCAACACGCCGCAAGACAAGTTGGTGTGGGATGTGGGTCACCAGACCTACGTGCACAAGATACTGACGGGACGTCGCGCAGCGATGAGCACACTGCGCATGAAGGGCGGCATCGCGGGTTTCCCCAAGCGCGAAGAGAGTCCTTACGATACGTTCGGCACCGGGCATTCCAGCACCTCCATCTCGGCAGCGCTGGGGATGGCAGCTGCGGCCAAGTTGCGCGGCTCGGAAGAGCGCGCGGTCGCCATCATCGGCGACGGTGCGATGACGGGCGGCATGGCGTTCGAGGCCTTGAACAATGCGGGAGCGATGGATGCGAATGTCCTCGTCATCCTGAACGACAACGACATGTCCATCTCGCGCCCGGTCGGTGCGCTCAACAACTATCTGGCGAAGCTGATGTCGGGCCGTTTTTATGCTGCCGTGCGAAGCCGCAGCGAGAAGATCTTGAAAGGTATGCCCCCGGTTCTGGAATTCGCCAAACGTACCGAGGAACACCTCAAAGGCATGGTCATCCCCGGTACCCTATTCGAGGAATTCGGCTTCAACTACATCGGTCCTATCGACGGACACGACATCAATGTGTTGCTCGATACACTGAACAACATCCGCAAACTCGAAGGCCCGCAGTTCCTGCACATCGTCACGCAGAAGGGCAAGGGTTACGACAAGGCGGAAGCGGATTGTTTGCTCTACCACGGCGTTTCAAAATTTGACCGCACCAGCGGCATCGTTCCCAAGCCCACCCAACAGCAGACTTACACACAGGTATTCGGCAACTGGTTGTGCGACATGGCTGCCGCCGATGAGAAGCTGGTCGGGATCACGCCCGCGATGTGCGAAGGCTCGGGCATGCCCGAGTTCGCCGAGAGATACCCGCAACGCTATTTCGATGTGGGTATCGCGGAACAACATGCGCTCACCTTCGCGGCGGGCATGGCATGCGAAGGCTACAAACCGGTGGTGGCCATCTATTCCACCTTCCTGCAACGCGCGTATGACCAACTCATCCACGACGTCGCCATCCAGAATCTGCCCGTGCTGTTTGCCATCGATCGCGGATGACTGGTCGGGGCGGATGGTGCCACGCACGCGGGCAGTTTCGATCTTTCGTTCCTGCGCTGTATCCCCAACATGACGGTGATGACGCCGAGCGATGAGAATGAATGCCGTCAGATGTTGAGCACCGCCTATCGAATGGACTCACCGACAGCAGTGCGTTATCCGCGCGGTTCAGGCCCCGGTGTGGCGACAGAGAAAGACCTGAAGACGATACCCGTTGGCAAAGGTGAAGTGTGCCGTGCAGGTAAGAGCATCGCCATCCTCGCTTTCGGTTCCATGCTGGAACCTGCATTGGAGGCTGGTAAACAGTTGGGGGCGACGGTCGCCAATATGCGCTTCGTCAAACCGCTGGACGAAACGCTGGTGTTGCAGTTGGCGCGTGAGCACGCACTCATCGTGACGGTGGAAGAGAACACCATCCAAGGCGGGGCAGGTAGCGCAGTTGCGGAATGCCTGGCACAGCAAGGTTTTGCCATTCCGATGTTGCATCTGGGACTCCCCGATCGTTTCATCGAGCAAGGTGAGCACAAACAATTGCTTGCCGATTGTGGTCTTGATGCAGTAGGTTTGGTGCGCTCCATCCAGGCAGCCGTCTCCAGAAAATAACTTGAGTGAAATAGTAGGACAATGGTTATAATCCGCCCGACACTCTATTCAGGAAGTAATAAATGAACTCCACAGCACCCATCGCAGACGTACAGAGCAGCGCCGACACCCGCCACTTGGCGATCAACAAGGTCGGCATCAAAAGCATTCGCCATCCGATCAAGGTCAAGGATAAGAGCATCGGTGTGCAACACACCATCGCCACCTTCAATATGTACGTGCATCTGCCGCACAACTTCAAGGGCACGCACATGTCGCGCTTCGTGCAGATATTGAACCAGCATGGACGCGAGATATCGGTTGAATCGTTCGAGAGCATCCTGCGCGAGATGGTAGAGAAACTGGAAGCGCAGTCCGGCTACATCGAAATGGCCTTCCCCTACTTCGTCAACAAGACTGCGCCCGTATCCGGCGTGCAGAGCCTGTTGGATTACGACGTGACCTTCATCGGCGAGATCGTCGAAGGAAAATATCGCTTCACCATGAAAGTGCTGATCCCTGTGACCAGCTTGTGCCCGTGCTCGAAAGAGATATCCGAGCGCGGTGCGCACAACCAGCGCTCGCATGTCACCCTGACCGTGCGTACCAAGAGTGCAGTGTGGATCGAAGAGGTAGTGCGAGTCGCTGAAGAACAGGCGTCCAGTGAGCTATACGGTTTATTGAAACGCCCCGATGAGAAGTTCGTCACCGAGCGCGCTTACGACAATCCCAAGTTCGTCGAAGACATGGTGCGCGACGTCGCCGCCGCGTTGAATGCGGACGAGCGCATCGAAGCGTATGTGGTCGAGTCGGAGAACTTCGAATCGATCCACAATCACTCTGCGTATGCGCTGATCGAGCGGGATAAATCCAAAAACTAGGATCTAGGAATTGTGATTTAGGATTGAGTAAACACGCGCTATCAATTACGTAAGCCGCGCTCCTACTAAATCCTCAATCCTTGCCCCTTGAAAAGAGGCTTCCCCATCCCAATCTCCTGCGCACCTTGAAACAACCAAGCAACAGGAGATGAAAGATGACCGATAGCAACGCCAGCCGCGAAACCCTAGGTTTCCAGACCGAAGTCAAACAGCTGCTGCAGCTGATGATCCACTCGCTGTATTCCAACCGCGAGATATTCCTAAGAGAACTGATTTCCAATGCATCCGATGCCTGCGACAAGCTGCGCTTCGAGGCGCTGCATAATGATGCGCTGTACGAGAACCAATCCGAACTGAACATCCGCGTCAGTTTCGACAAAGAGGCACGCACGCTGACCATCGCCGACAGCGGTATCGGCATGAGTCGCGACGAAGTGATCGCCAACCTCGGTACCATCGCAAAATCCGGCACACGCGACTTCTTCAGCAAGCTATCGGGCGACCAGCAAAAAGACGCACACCTCATCGGCCAGTTCGGTGTGGGTTTTTACTCTGCGTTCATCGTGGCCGAGAAGGTTTCCGTATTGACCCGTCGTGCGGGCGAGAAAACCGACCAAGGTGTGCATTGGGAATCCGACGGCGGCGGCGAGTTCTCTATCGAGATGGTGGAGAAGGAGACGCGCGGCACCGAGATCACCCTGCATCTGCGTGCAGACCAAGACGATCTGTTGGCAGGATACAAACTGCGCGAGATCATCCGCAAATACTCCAACCACATCGTGCAACCTATCCTCATGAACAAAGAGGAATGGAAGGACGGCAAATACGAGACGTTGGCTGAGGACGAGACCGTCAACCAAGCCTCGGCCTTGTGGACACGCAGCAAGAACGACATCACCGAAGAGCAGTACAAAGAATTCTACAAACACGTAGGCCATGATTTCGAAGATCCGTTGGCATGGACGCATGCGCGCGTCGAGGGCCGTCAGGAATATACGCAACTGCTCTATGTGCCAAGCCGTGCGCCGTTCGATATGTATGACCGCCAAGCGCGTCACGGCATCAAGCTATATGTGCGTCGCGTATTCATCATGGATGATGCCGAGCAACTGATGCCGAGCTATCTGCGCTTCGTGCGCGGCATCGTGGATTCTGCCGATCTGCCACTCAATGTGTCGCGCGAGATCCTGCAAGAATCGAAAGACATCGAAACGATCCGCAAAGGCTGTACCGGCAAGGTGCTGGGGATGTTGTCTGACATGGCTGACAACGACAAAGAGAAGTACGCCACGTTCTGGGGGCAGTTCGGCCAAGTGCTGAAAGAAGGTATCGGTGAAGATGCTGCCAACAAAGACAAGATCGCGGCACTAGCTCGCTTTGCTTCTACGTATGCGGACAATGCAGAGGAGACCGTCTCGCTACGCGACTACCTCGCGCGCATGAAGGATGGCCAAGAGAAGATCTATTACGTCACTGCGGATAGTTTCAATGCCGCCAAGAA
>JBAYTV010000150.1:0-4934 GCA_041675405.1 Sideroxydans sp.
GCAGGCAGACATCGAGTGCGGTGGCGGTGATGTCGGGTGAGCCCTGCAATAGATTCCAGCCCTTTTGCGGTTGCTGTTTGACGATACCGAACTCTTCGTCGGTCAGTTTGCCCGGCTTGTTGAGCACCTCGTCGGGAATCATCATCTTGCCGACATCGTGCAGCAGTCCGGCGAGGCCGACTTCTTTCAGCTCGGGGCCAGACAAGCCGAGTTGTTTGCCCAGGGCGATCATCAGTGCGCAGACGGCCACCGAGTGCATATAGGTGTAATCGTCTTTGGTCTTAAGGCGTGCCAAGTTGAGAAATGCTTCGGGATTGCGCGTGATGGATTGGCTGATCTCTTCTACCAAAGGGGCGGCCTCGCTGGCCTTGATGGCGTTGCCCATGCGGACTTCGTTGAACATGGAAGTGACGGCTGCTTTGCTCTTGGCTTGCAACTTACGTGCTGTTTCTAGCTCTTGCTGAATCGATATCTTGGCGATCACTTGAGGAGCTGAGGCCGCCATACGTTGTAGCTCTTCAGCGATTTTTAGTTGATGTTCTTCTGCAGAGATGGCGACCACATCACTTTCCACATCGATGCCCTTTGCGGTGTCTATCCACACTTCTTGAATGCCGCAGGTTTGTAAGGTATTCAGGTCTTCTGTAGATTCCAGCAGGAAGGATTTTTTCCAAAAGGGGTGATCCATCCAACTTCCACAAAGTTCTTGGATGTACATGCCAAGTCGGATGTTGCGTACCGGAATCTTTTTTCGCATCGCGGAAATCTGTGTGAATTAAAAGGGGGAAGTCCTCGTGCCCTATCGTCCAGAATCAGCCAAACTTTAATTTTAGAACAAGGACGCTTCCAGCAAGGAACAGGGTGATCGAATTGGCGATGATGATGGGCCAAGCTAGCAGAAGGATACCGTATCCCAACCACAAAGCAACGCCACATGTGAATAGGGCATACATGGCGAGCGAGATATCTTTGGTGTGTCTGGTCCGCCACACCTGCCACACTTGAGGGATGAAAGCAGTGGTTGTAAGAATTGCAGCCAAGCTGCCTATCAGCTCCGCATATTGCATCAGTGCTCCTCGTGATGGTCGGTGTCCACCCAGAGTTGGTGCGCATCGAGCAACAGGCGATAGCGCGCTTCGTTGGCATCTAAGCGCGCGATGCTTTCAGCCAGCGAGGCTTCCAGCGCTTGGCGGCGTGCGACCAGTGTCTCGCCCAGACTGCTCTCACCTAGGCTGTATGCACGAGCGACCAGCTCGGCGTTCTGACGAAGGGCAATGCCTGCATCACGCGCTTGTTGCCATATCTGATAGTTGTTCACCGCCCTTGTGTAAGCCGTGAAGATATCTGCATCGAGCCGCGCGCGCACGGCGAGTTCTCGATCGGCGGCGATCTGTGCAGCGAGCGTCGCATTTTCTGCAGTGGCTGAACGCTGACCAGAGGGCAGAGGGATCGAAAAATAGACGCCGCTGATGCGTTGATTGTTATTCAATTGGGAGGCATAACGTAGGCCGAGCGTGGGATCAGGCAGACGATCAGCGCGAGCTCGTTCAGCCAGCTTTGTTTGTTGACGGGTATCGGCCTCGGTCAAGCCAAGCTCATGGTTTTGCCTGAGGATGATCTGGCGCCAGTGCGCGAGTTCCCCATTGATGGTTTGCGGTTCTGTCGTGGTTGTCTCTGTAGGCAATTTGACGGCAGAGAATTGTCGAGACAGTTCATTGGCTGCCAACTCGGCGCGCAAACGCGCTTGCTGGGATGCGATACCGGCTAACGCAGCGGCAGCATTGACTTGGTTCAGTTCCATGCGTGGCGCGTCGCCTGCTTTGATGCGCTTCTCGGTCATGTTGGCTTGTTGAGTAAGGATATCAACCTGTTGTTGCCATTGCGAGAGTTGGGCGCGTTCGCGCTGCCAGTTGAACCACAATTGCAATAGGGTGCGGGAAGCCTCATGGCGAGCATCGCCTACGCCGTTCTCGCCACGTGCGACCCCCTCAGCACCGATCTCGCTGTCGATGAACATCTTGTGCGGCAGGCGGAATGGGCGTTCGATAGCAATTTCCCAATCGCGATACCCCTCTTTGCCGCCAGGATTGAAGTAGTAGTCCTCATAGGCTCCGCCGCGCACAGTGAATTCGTATTCGCCGCTTTCCCGTTTGCGCTGGTTCACTTTTTCTATCTGTAATTGCGAGCGCGCATTCAGCACGTTGATGTGCGAATCCAATGCGATATCAACCTGCCTGTGCGGGGGAAGATCCGCAATGTCGGCCGATCGTGCTGGTGAAGCTAGGCCCAAGAGTGCCAGAGCTAGGATTGGGAGATAAATACTTCTCATCATCCTAATCTCCCGAATTCGATGACAGGCGTGATCCAGTAGGCGATCTCGGAATTAGGTTCTTCATGTTTCAAGTGTGCGATGAGCTCTTGAGCATCTTCGTTGTTCAGTACTGTTGCGATCTGCACGCGCTGAGAACGTCCGCGCACTTGCTCTAGCATGCTGGGCAACTTCTCTTTTTGGCTACCGCCCTCGATGCGCGCCAGCGAGAAGCCGCGCACCCATTCCGGATGTTCTAGCAAATGGTCTACCAGTCGCTCTTCTAAAGACTTATGGCAGACCAAGGTCAGGCAGCAATTCATCTCTTTCATGATATGGCTTTAACTTTCTCCAGACCGAATCGGCGGTACAAGATGGGGAGCATGATGAGTGTCAGGATAGTGGAGGTGATCAAACCGCCCGTGACGACGATAGCCAAAGGTTTTTGGATCTCAGAACCTGGCCCAGTGGCGAATAGTACGGGTAGCAAGCCGAAAGCGGTGATGCTGGCGGTCATCAACACCGGACGTAGACGGCGTTTGGCGCCCTCGAACACCACGTCAGCGATACTCATGCCTTCGGCGTGCAGCTGATTGAAGTAAGACACCATCACTACCCCATTCAAGACGGCGATACCGAGTAGGGCGATGAAACCGACCGATGCGGGTACTGACATGTATTCACCGCTGATCCACAAGGCGAACACGCCGCCGATCAAAGCGAACGGGATGTTGGTCAACACCAGTGCGGCTTGACGTACTGAACCGAAGGTGGCGAACAACAGCATGAAGATCATGCCCAGTGCGACGGGGACGACAATGGCTAAACGCGCCGCTGCGCGTTGCTGGTTCTCGAACTGGCCGCCCCATGTCAGGCTGTAACCCTCTGGCATTTGTATCTGTGTCGCAACGGCAGCCTTGGCTTCTTCGACGAAACCGACCAAGTCGCGGTCACGTACGTTGCTCTGCACCACCACCATGCGCTGACCATCTTGCCGATCCACTTTGACAGGGCCGTCGGCACGTTCAAGTTTTGCGACCACGGAGAGCGGTATTGCCTGGCCATTGGGAAGAGGCAAAGTGAGTGCGGCAAACAAGGCGGGCGATTGTTGGATATCGGCATCGCCGCGCATGATGAGCGGTGTGCGACGTGCCCCTTCGATCACTGTTCCCAATTGTTGACCTTCGATCTGGCCACGCAAGGCGGTGGCGATGTCGTCAACACTCAAGCCCAATCGCCCCGCTGCCATGCGGTCTATGATGACGCGGTAATACTGTACACCGCTGTTTTTAACAGTGAATACATCCTCACTGCCTTTTATGCCCTCTAACACCTTCACCATCTGTTCAGCAGTGCTGTTGAGTTTGTCGAGATCACTACCGAATATCTTGATGGCGATGTCACCGCGAGCGCCAGTGAGCATCTCCGAGACGCGCATGGCGATGGGTTGAGTGAAGCTATATTCAACACCTGGAAAATCTCCCATCACTTTTCGGATGTGATCAATGATCTCGGTCTTATCTTGACCTTGCCATTCACTTTGAGGCTTGAGAACCAAGAAGTTGTCTGTCTCGTTCAGCCCCATCGGGTCTAGACCAAGCTCGTCGGCTCCTGCACGAGAAACCATGCCGCTGACTTCCGGTACTTGCGCCAAGATCGCAGCTTGGATGCGTTGATCAATTTCGGATGTTTGCGCGATATTGATCGAAGGCAGTTTTGATACCTGCATGATGATGTCGCCTTCGTCCATCTCGGGCATGAAGGTCTTACCCAACAGCATAAAGACACCGACTGTCACTACCAACATGGCGAGCGCGCCTTGGATGACTATCCTTTCGTTCCTTAAAGCACGATGCAACAGTGGGGTATAAATAGCCATCGCCTTGCGCACCAACCAAGGCTCGCCGTGGTCAGCCTCTTTCAACAAGAGTGAGGCCAGCATCGGTACGAAAGTAAGCGATAGCAGTAACGACCCCGCCAAGGCGAACACGATGGTCAGCGCCACAGGGATGAATAACTTGCCTTCTAAGCCCTGCAACGTCATCAAAGGGAGGAACACGATGATGATGATGGCAACCCCGGCAGCTACAGGTGTGATGACCTCTTTTACCGCACGGTAGATGACGTGCAGATGGGGGATGTGTTCACGCTTGTTGGCGAGGTGATTGATGATGTTCTCCACCACGACCACGGCCGCATCCACCAGCATACCGATGGCGATAGCCAGTCCACCTAGCGACATCAGGTTCGCCGACATGCCGAATTCTTGCATCAAGATGAAAGTGATGAGTACGGCCAGCGGTAGTGTGAGGGCTACGACCAATGCGGCGCGCAGATTCCCAAGAAAGAGCACGAGCAGTACGACTACGATGAGAATAGCCTCAGTGAGGGACTTGGTGACTGTTCCCACCGCCCTTTCAACCAAACTGCCGCGGTCATAGAAGACTTTGGTGGTCACGCCTTTAGGTAGTGTCGGTGCCAGTTCGGCCAGTTTCGCGCGAACGCCATCCACAACTTTTTGCGCATTCGCGCCGCGCAGTCCAAGTACTAGTCCCTCTACGGCTTCACCTTTGCCGTCCTGGGTGACGACGCCATAGCGGGTGAGCGCACCTATGCGCACTTCAGC
>JBAYTV010000151.1:0-4883 GCA_041675405.1 Sideroxydans sp.
AACGAACTTGTCTGGATTCCACCAGAACGAAGGACAGGATGTGGTGCAGCAGCCACACAAGATGCATTCGTACAGACCATCCAACTCCAAGCGATCCTTTGGGGATTGCAGACGCTCCGTCTCGGGAGGAGGATCGTTGTTCACCAGATACGGCTTGATGGAGTGATACTGTTTGAAGAACTGCGTCATATCCACAATCAAATCGCGAATGACTGGCAACCCAGGTAAAGGACGTATCTCGATAGGCTGCTTGAGGGATGACAGTGAAGTGATACAGGCCAAGCCGTTACGACCATTGATGCTCATCGCATCCGAACCACAGACACCTTCGCGGCAGGATTTTCGGAAGCCTAGACTATCGTCCTGCTTACGCAACATCATCAAGGCATCGAGCAACATGGCGTCACCCGATTCCATATTCAACTCGAAATCCTGCATGTAGGGTGCAGTATCGACGTCTGGGTTGTAGCGGTATATCTTAAAACGAAGTGCAGACATGGCTATTTCCCTTGTGAAAATGGTATGGCTGCACGAAGTTTCAGTGCAGGCTCATATCGCCGAAGCCGATGTGAAGCGTAGCGGCCATAACTAAATCTCATCTCATCACTCCTATAGCCAGCCACTTGGCGCAAGTCTTTTCGCGCTTAGTGACGGCTAGTTGTTTCATCAATAGACGCGCGCTTTGAGCGGGAACGATTCAACCGTCAGCGGTTTCAGGCGCACCGGCTTGTAGTCGAGGCGATGGTCTTCACTGTAATAGAGCGAGTGCTTCAGCCAACTCTTATCATCGCGCTCGGGGAAATCTTCCCGCGCATGCGCACCGCGACTCTCTTTACGCGCCTCTGCAGCTGTCATGGTGGCTTGCGCCACTTCAATAAGGTTATCCAACTCCAGTGCTTCCACGCGCGCGGTGTTGAACACCTTGCTCTTGTCTTTGATCTCGGTACGACGCACGCGCTCCGCCACTTCACGAATCTTCTGCACGCCTTCAGCCATCAGATCAGGGAAGCGGAACACGCCGCAATGCAACTGCATCACCCTGCGCATCTCGTCGCCCACGTCAGCGACAGACTCGCCATTCATTTGCTCCTCCAATCGCGCTAAGCGCGCCAAAGGACGCTCCGTTGCATCGGCCGGCAAAGGTTTGTGGTTGATGTTCACTTTAAGGTCTTCGATGATCTGGCGCGCGGCAGCGCGACCGAACACGATGAGGTCGAGTAGCGAGTTGCATCCTAGGCGGTTAGCGCCATGCACCGACACGCAGGCGCACTCGCCCACCGCATAAAAACCCTGCACAGGCACATCAGGTGCCGTGCCTTGCGGTGCGACGACTTGCCCGTGATAGTTGGTGGGGATGCCACCCATCATATAGTGCGCGGTCGGCACCACAGGGATAGGAGCTTGCGATGGGTCGACGTGCGCGAACTTGAGTGCGATGTCGCGTATGCCCGGCAGGCGGTGGCGGATCACTTCATCGCCCAGATGGTCGAGCTTGAGCAACACATGGTCGCCGTGCGGGCCGCAACCGCGGCCTTCTTTGATCTCGGTGGCCATCGCGCGCGACACCACATCGCGGCTGGCCAAGTCCTTGGCAGTCGGCGCATAGCGTGGCATGAAACGCTCTCCATCCTTATTTACCAGATAGCCGCCCTCGCCGCGCACGCCTTCAGTGATGAGCACACCCGCTCCATATACACCGGTCGGATGGAATTGATAGAACTCCATATCTTCCAGCGGGATACCTGCGCGCGCTGCCATACCTAGCCCGTCACCCGTATTGATGTAGGCATTGGTACTGGCGGAGAAGATGCGGCCCGCTCCGCCTGTCGCGAACAAGGTCGCGCGGGCTTGCAGGATCATCACTTCGGAAGTCTCGATCTCCATCGCGACCACACCCAGCACGTCACCGTCTTGGTCACGGATCAGATCGAGCGCCATCCACTCCACGAAGAAATTAGTGTTGGCTTTTACGTTCTGTTGATAAAGGGTGTGCAACAAGGCATGACCAGTGCGGTCAGCAGCAGCGCAAGCCCGTGGTACCGGGTTCTTGCCGTAATCCTGCATATGCCCACCGAAGGGACGTTGATATATCTTGCCGCTGTCCAAACGATCGAACGGCATACCGAAATGTTCCAACTCGTAGACCACTTCCGGCGCTGCGCGGCACATGTATTCGATGGCATCCTGGTCACCCAGATAGTCCGAACCTTTGACGGTGTCGTACATATGCCAGTGCCAGTTGTCTTCGTTGACGTTGCCAAGTGATGCCGCGATACCGCCCTGTGCCGCAACCGTGTGTGAGCGAGTGGGGAATACTTTGGACAGCACGGCGACTTTGAGACCCGCCTCGGAAAGCGTGAGTGCCGCGCGCATCCCTGCACCACCCGCACCTACCACCACCACATCGAACGTTCTTTTTGTTATCGCCATTTGTTAAAGCCCCCAGAGGATCTGCACAGACCAGATCACGTACAACACCAACGCCAAGATCACCAACACATGCATGGTCAAACGAATACTGGCTGGCTTCACATAATCCATCACGATGTCCCGCATACCGATCCAAGCGTGATAGAACAGGCTAAGCAAGAACAGCATGGAGAAAGTACGCATCAGATTGCCGGAGAACAATCCTGCCCAAGTGTCATAACCGAATGCGGGTTGCAGCAGCAGAAACACGACAACCACCACGCTGTAAAAAGCCATCACCACAGCGGTGACGCGTTGCACCAACCAATCGCGCAGACCGTAGTGCGCGCCCGTTACGACACGATTCACCATACCTTCACTCCCAACACGATGGTCAACGAAAGACTCACTAACATCACCCACTTGCTACTGGCGCGTGCCGCAGAGATGTGTGAAAGCAGATGTAAGTCGATGGCGAGATAACGCAAGCCCGCACAGAAGTGATGCAAGAACGCCCACATCAATCCAAGCAACGCCAATTTCAAAATGGGATACGCCAACACTTCGGTAAGGTTGGTGTAAGTCTCGATGGAGCGCAGGCTTTGATCGAGGATGAAAAGCAGAAAGGGAAGTGCGATGAAAAGCAATGCACCACTGACACGATGCAGGATGGAGACGATACCAGGAAGGGGGAGTTTGATCTTATGGAGGGCTAGATGTTTAGGGCGTATCTTGTTCATTGTCATTTCGTCCACAGCCAATAAAATCGAATGGCGCAATCCTACACCTACGCATGGCGAGTGCAAAGTAATCGGACTATGATGTGCATGAAAATTAATAATCATGTGTTCGATTTCCAATACTTCTTCTCGCTATACTTCTGCTAGGGCGCTTCTATAAATTCAAAGTTCTAAGCAACTCAGTACTGCGACGAAATTTGGATTTAGAGAAGTGCCATCAACAGTCAACCACAGAGAGGGCATCATGAAAGCACCCATCCGCGTCACCATCACAGGAGCAGCAGGTCAGATCGGTTACAACATGCTGTTCCGCATCGCCAACGGCGACATGTTGGGTAAAGAACAGCCGATCATCTTGCAATTGCTGGATATCCCTGCCGCCCAGCAGGCTTTACGCGGCGTGGCGATGGAGTTGGAAGATTGCGTATTCCCCATGTTGCAGCAAGTTATCGTCACTGACGATCCCCGCATCGCTTTCCGTGACACCGAGGTCGCGCTATTGGTCGGCGCACGCCCTCGCGGCAAAGGTATGGAACGCAAGGATCTGCTGGAAGCGAATGGAGCGATATTCTCCGAACAGGGCCGCATCCTGAATGAGATCGCCGCCCGTCATGTCAAAGTGCTGGTCGTCGGCAACCCCGCCAATACCAATGCGCTCATCTGCATGCAGAATGCACCTGATCTCGATCCACGCAACTTCAGCGGGATGATGCGCTTGGACCACAACCGCGCCATTGCACAGATCGCACTTAAACTGTTCCAACCCATACAGGACATCAAGAAGATGGTCGTCTGGGGCAATCACTCGGGCACACAATATCCCGATCTATCACACTGCGAGATCCGCGGCCGTAAAGTGTTGGATGTATTGCAAGACCAAGATTGGGTCGAGAACAACTTCATCCCTACCGTGCAGAAACGTGGTGCGGCAGTGATCGAGGCGCGCGGTTTGAGCAGCGCTGCCAGTGCCGCCAATTCTGCCATTGCCCACATGCATGATTGGTTACTGCGTTCGCACCACAACGATTGGGTCACCATGAGCGTGCCATCCGATGGCAGCTACGGCATTCCAGAAGGCGTGATCTATGGCCTTCCCGTTACCTGCCGCAACGGCCACTACACCATCGTGCAAGGCTTGCCCATCAGCGACCTTGGCCACAAACATATGATAGATAGTTATGCCGAACTGCTTGGCGAACGTGAACTGGTAAAACATTTGTTCCGTTGAATCACATAAGCAGTTAAGTCTTTGATGAGGCCGCTTATATCAAGCGGTCTTTTGTTGCGTGTCGATGGTAGGTCAGAAGCGCAAGCTCAACCCTAGTCTTCTCATGTGGTTCTGCGCACGCCGAATGTGGTTGCCCATCTCGTTATCTTGCGTCCCCGCAAACGAGGACAAAGCCAAGATAGTCGATATGCCTTCGAATGGAATTGATGCAGTTGCTTTCGTGAATATCTTTGGCCTGATCGGACTACAAAAACATATCGCACCTCTCGAAATCTCAACCCTGAACATCCCAACAATATGTATGGATTGACTGGGCAAGTTTGCTACCGAGGGAGCGCCACTGCAATATGCTAAACAGCCCATATATCTAGGCAAGACGATATGGATATCGGTCTGATATGTATTGACCCTGTCAAATTATTCAATCATGGTTCAGTGTATGGGTAGCAGAACGGACGGCATTCCGACGGTTGATCAGTCTGATATGCGCGGGTTGGGTACCGCAT
>JBAYTV010000152.1:0-4879 GCA_041675405.1 Sideroxydans sp.
AGAAGATCGTCAGATGCAACCAAGTCCACAGCACAAAACGTCCAGCGAGCTTTTCCGGGGCAAAGTTGCTCAGTAGGAACAGTCGGCCATCGTGCGGTTTCAGCATGAAGTGAACATCGGGCTCCGCGCGCATTTCAGCCAAACGTTTATTGGCCTCACGTTTTGCGGCTTGGCGAGCCAGCATCCATTCATCTATGTCCAAGAAACCGCTGTTGTCCAAGTCGAAGCGTTTGAGCAGGTCCGCGTTGTCCATCTTCCATTCGTTGAGTACCTGCTTCATCAACTCATTCTGGGTGATCGTCGTGTTGCCGCCGCCTGCGGTCTTGAATTCACCCAGTGCATAGATATCGTCGCGTTCCAATAATTTCCATTCGGTGTAGCGATAGTCCGCGAGTTGCCATGTGTCTTTGTGATGCGTGATGATCTCTGCGCCATGCGGGTGGATCACGCAGTGTCCGCTGCCATCATCCACTATGAAGGGGGCGTCACTCTCGCCGGTACTTTCGGTGTGCCACTCGTTCTTGTGGTTCCTACGTTCGACTTTGTAGCGATACCACAGGCAAGGCAGGTGGGAATATTTGCCGAGGATCGGGGAGCCATCGGGCATGGCATCACCCAGCAGTTCCACAAAACCTTGTGCGGCAGATTCGATGCGTGATGTGGGCGTGCCCATGATGAGTCGATATCTGCGCAGGGCTGAATACCATGCGAACAGGCTGATGATCGCCATCAGGCCAAGACACCAGAGCCATGCTTCTCGAGAGTCAAAATGAAATCCGGCGAACAGCAAAATGAGCTGTCCGCCGGAAGTGATGAGTTGCGTGTAACTTCTGCGCAAGGAGGTCAACATCGTCTTGGCTTCCTTGCGTTGTGGTCCGCTTTGAGCTTAGAAGCGGAAACCCAGTTTGAAGTTCAAGGAATCTGCAGAGCCTGTTTCATCGAATTCGACAGCGAAGTTGGTCAGGCCGAAGTTCAGGTTAGCGCCGACGAAGGCCTTGCTGTGTTTGAATTTTTCCTCTGTTAGGCCCAGCGCGGCATCGGGTGTGCTGGTGACCCATACCTGGCCGACACCAGCGTACGGTGTGAACATGGCGAAACCTTTGGAGATGGAGACATCGAGCGACTTGGTATCCAGTGCGAGTTGCTTGACGCCAGACAGTTTGGTCATCGAGCCACGGATCGCCACGGCGGGCATCGCGACACTACCCGGCAGCACTGCATATTTCAGTTCGCCGCCGAACAAGTTGATGCCGGTGGTCGGGATGGTGGAAGCGAATACGCCGATATCAATGTCCAGAGGCAGACCTTTGGTGACGTGCAATTTAGGGACATACACGCTGCTCATGTCTGTACCTGTGAGTGTCTTCCATTTTGCAGCGCTCTTGGCGAGCTTGGTGTTGGTAAGTTCGACGCCCACATCAAAGCCGGTGATGCCCATGGATTCTGCCGGGGAGATGGCTTTGTAGCTGAGTGCGGAACCGAGGTCTTCGGATAGGTTACGGAAATCTGACTGTACGCCGCCGAGTGTGCTGAGGTCGAGGCTACCTGCCATTGCGGGTTGAGCGATGCTCAGTGCTGCAGCCAATACGAGCAGTTTCTTCATGTTGTGTTTCCTTTTTACAAAGTTTTTAAAGTGTCCAACAAGCATCCCGTAGCGCTTGAATTCACCGTGGGCGGGGCTAGGAGTGCGGCTTCCTCGATTTAGTTCCTAGCTAAATAAGGACTTGATGTCGACATCGGCCTTTTCTGTGGCGGCGAATTCTAGCAGTGGCTTGGATTGATAAGCGAACATGTTGGCGATGAGTACGGCGGGGAACTGCTCGATGCCGACGTTGTAGATGTTCACCGACTCGTTATACAGCTCGCGGCGGTCGGCGATACCGTTCTCCAATCCGGTGATGCGAGTTTGCAACTGCATGAAGTTCTCGTTGGTCTTCAGCTCCGGGTAGGCTTCTGCCACAGCGAAGATATTGCCCAATCCCATGCGCAACATTCCTTCCGCCTTGCCGAGTGCTTCGACATCTTGTCCTTGGCGTGCGGTCTGCACCATGGAGCGTGCCTCGATCACACGCTGCAAAGTCTCTTGCTCGAACTGTTTGTATTGTTTGCATACCTCGACCAGCTTGGGCAATTCGTCGTGGCGTTGTTTGAGTAGCACGTCGATGTTCGCCCACGCTTTGCTGACCGCATGTTTGAGGCTGACCAGATTGTTGTAGAGGCTGATACCGTAGATCAGTGCGACGACGCAGATGCCGAGAAGGATGAGACCGCTACCCATGGTGTGACTCCTTGTGAGTGGATGTGGCGTTGCGAATGATAAACCTTAAAACCATATTCCACGAAACGCACGAAAGTCACGAAATGAATCAAGGTGTTCTTAAGAGCTGCTGGCTTACATCGAGAGATGTGCTAAATTTTTGTAGGTATATAAGTTTATTCGTGCTTTTGCGAGTTGGGCAAACAAACGCCCATCCCTGCTTACCCCATTTCGTGTCTTTCGTGGACAAGCTCGTTATTTAGAGTTGTAGCCTCTTGGTGGTGAGCACTGCACCCGGATCGTCCTTCCAGATGGCGGGATCGGCATCGACATAAAGTTCGATCTCGATACCGTCTGGGTCTTGGATATAGAGGGACTGGCTCACGCCGTGATCGCTCATGCCGAAGATGCTGACGCCGTTGGTTTCCACATGGGCTTTGCATGCGCGCAACTCATCCAAGGAATCACCCACTTTGAACGCGACGTGATAGAGGCCGATGGCGCCGGGGTCGATATCCTGTGCATGGGGGCCGAGTTGCATCAGCCCGAGGTCATGGTGATTGTTCCCCAGCGAGAAGAAAGCCATTGCGCCGTTGTAGCGCGCGACCTCTTTCATGCCGAGGACGTCGCGGTAGAACTTGGTGGAGACATCGAGGTCGCGCACTTTAAGTACGACGTGGCCGAGTGATTGGACCTTCATGTCAACCTCCAAATTTGTCATTCCCGCCCTTCGATAAACTCAGGACAGGCTGCCCTGTGGGCAGGCGGGAATCTAGTTTATTGATTTGACCGGGCTCCCGCCTGTGCGGGAGCGACGAGCTAATCACTGCCCGAAAAAGTCTTTCACTTTCCCCATCCAGGATTTGGCACGAGGACTGTGACGTGCGGCATCGCCCTGGCTGATACTTTCAAACTCGCGCAGTAATTCTTTCTGGCGCTCAGTCAGGCTGGAAGGTGTTTCCACGATCACGTGGCAATGCAGATCGCCATGTGCATGGGTGCGCATACCCTTGATGCCTTTGCCGCGCAGACGGAAAATCTTGCCGCTCTGCGTTTCGGCGGGAATCTTAATGCTGGCTTTTCCGTCCAGTGTTGGTATCTCGATCTCGCCACCGAGTGCGGCTGTGCTGAAGCTGATCGGCATCTCGCAATGCAAATCATCACCATCACGCTGGAACACGCTGTGTTGCTTGATGTGTATCTCGACGTACAGATCGCCGTGCGGTGCGCCGTGGCTGCCCGCTTCACCATGACCACTGTGGCGCAGACGCATGCCGCTGTCGATACCGGCGGGGATCTTGATCTCCAGCGTCTTCTGTTTCTTGATGCGACCAGAGCCATGACAGTCCTTGCATGGTGATGGTATGTGCTTGCCGCTGCCGTGGCAGCGCGGGCAGGTCTGCTGTACCGAGAAGAAGCCTTGCTGCATACGTACTTGGCCGTGACCTGCACAAGTCTGGCAAGTGGTCGCCGACGTGCCGGGTTTGGCACCCGAACCGCTACATGTGCCGCATTCTTCCATCACTGGGATGCGAATTTGTTTTTCCGCACCGCGCGCGGCTTCTTCCAGTGTGATCTCCATGTTGTAGCGCAGGTCGGAGCCGCGCTGGGCTTGACTACGCCCGCCGCGTCCGCCGCCGAAGATGTCACCGAAGATGTCGCCGAAATCGAAGTTTCCCGCACCCGCGCCACCCGCACCGAACGGATTGCCGCCGCCCATGCCGCCGGCCTCAAAAGCGGCGTGACCGTATTGGTCGTAGGCAGCACGCTTCTGTCCGTCGGACAAAGTCTCGTAGGCCTCCTTCGCTTCTTTGAACTGTTCCTCTGCCTTCGGGTTGTCCGGGTTGCGGTCAGGATGGTGCTTCATCGCCAGTTTGCGATAAGCCTTCTTGATGTCTTCCTCGGACGCATCACGGTTGACGCCGAGGACTTCGTAGTAGTCGCGCTTACTCATTGAAATGGGATCGAGGATCGAGGGTTGAGTTGCCTAGCAGAGCATGACTCAATCCTCGATCCTCAATCCTCGCTCCTTATTTTTTGTCTTTGACTTCAGTGAATTCAGCGTCGACGACATTGTCGTCTTGCTTTGACTGTTCAGCTTGTGCTTCACCGCCTTGAGCAGTTTGTGCCTTGGCTTGTTCGGCTGCGTACATCTTCTCGCCCAGTTTTTGTGTGGCTGTTGCCAGCGCTTCAGTCTTGGCGTCGATAGATTCTTTATCGTCACCCTTCACGACTTCTTCGGCATCCTTCACTGCGGCTTCGATAGCGGACTTCTCTTCAGCCGACAACTGCTCGCCGTATTCCTTCATCGACTTGTTGGTGGAGTGGATCAACGCGTCCAGTTGGTTGCGTGCAGTCACCAATTCCATCGCCTTCTTGTCTTCGTCGGCGTGCGCCTCGGCATCGGCCACCATGCGTTGGATCTCTTCCTCGCTCAAGCCGGAGCTGGCCTTGATGGTGATGTTGGCTTCCTTGTTGGTGGCCTTGTCTTTCGCACTCACGTGCAAGATACCGTTGGCGTCGATGTTGAAGGTCACTTCGATCTGCGGCATACCACGTGGAGCAGGCGGGATGTCGGACAGATTGAACTGGCCCAAGCTCTTGTTGCCGGAAGTCATCTCG
>JBAYTV010000153.1:0-4858 GCA_041675405.1 Sideroxydans sp.
CCATAGCCATCTGCTTCATGAAGGCGACACCAGCACTTGATTTGGCCGAGATACCGACCGCCGATACTGAAGCGCCCTCAACGGGCATATCACACACCCAAGCTGGTGCAGCCAATGCCGAATTGGGGAATACACACTCAGGCGCTGCAACCTTTGGTGGTGGACTACTGCATCCAGCCACACTCAAAAGACCCAGAACAGCCAACGAAATAACGATGCGATTATTCATAATGAAAACCTCCCTGATTTAGCTACACATAAAGAAAACTGCACACAACCGCTTCACTATACACATCCATCAATCACGTACTTCCTTGATCCATTCAGCCGCATACGACTCGATGCTCTCAATCTCCTGCTTTGATCTTTGGCTAAGCCCACTTTCAGTCACACGGCGCCCATCGAATGAGACCATCCTATCAGCCCCCAAGGTGAACTCACGCTTGAATTCCACAAACTCCCTGTCCGAGTTGGCTTTATAGGCGTTGAATTCTCGCTTCTCGCGCGCGATCGCATCACGCGCCTCTTTCTTGAATTCGGAAAACTCGTTTTCAACCAAACTTCTGTGAATCTCGAACTCCTCCTCAGGGCTAGTCACCGTGACAGCGCCCTTGCGCATGCCGATCTCGTTTCTCCCCTCCTGCTCGACCACAAGAAATCGAGTCCCTCTGATTCCAAGCACCGCAGTCTTGGTCTTCACGCTGACGGGGCGCATGGAACCCCGCACCTTATTCATCGCATAAAATATCATTCCCGTGACTTGACGAAACACATGTGCAGCGCTGCTTGAACGATTGACCTCGATCGTGCTGTTCTTCTCGACCACGATGATGCCGTATTCACCGATTCTCACCACCGCCCGCCCCGTAGCGCCAGTCTTGAACACGTAGCGCATATTCGGCAAGCGTTTACTTGCCACGGCAACAGCAGGTTTGTCCTGCTCTATGATTTCGACAGCTCCCTCTTGCTTCATGACCTCGATCATCTCGGCGGCCACGCACGAACTCACCATCAGCACACCCAGCATGCCAACGAATAAGCCCACAAGGAATCTCTTCATTTCACACATCATCAGCCTCCGTCATCTGTCCTCGTCAGTTGCCTTAAACCCACTTGTACAGACTCGGTAAATTTGCGAGCTAGTTCAACTCGTGTCGCAGGAACTTCGAGAATTTTCCCTGCCAACGTTTGATCACATTGATCGCAAGTACATCCATCACCATCTCTGCCGAGATCGGATTCCACCCTGTCATGCCTTTGAAGCGGTCAGAGAACACGAGTTCACCACCCTCCAACAGGATGCTCGCCATCTCACCATCGAACTGATACTCACCCGCACGGCGCGCCATCTTGCCTGAAGCGACAACGGCAAGAACTAGACCTTGCTGGGCCTCTATCGTCCCGGCGGCAACGTCACCTTGCATGAATGCCAGCAACTGTTTATCCGACAAGGATTTGGTTCTAAACGTGACCTCTGCGCCTAATGGACGAATCGCACTATTGAGACCATCACAAGCTTTATGCCACGCTCCCGCCTGAGAACCCGCTTTGAAATAACAGATCAATGTGATTGGACGTCCCTCAAAGTACTGTCGCCACAACGTCTTCTCCATGTCTTGCGGAGAGCAGCCAAGCGTTTCGGCTTTTTTGCGCGCGATCTCTTTTTTATCATTCAACTGCTTCGAGTCTTGAGCCTGCTGGTAATAACTCTTTGCACCGCACGAACTCCCACGCAACTCTTCGACCTCTCCCAGCTTGAACAGGACATCGCCCGACGCGAAGACATCTGGCATCCCCGAGCCATATCTAGCTAACAAAGACTTGTAGAGCGTGGCGGCTTTCGCCAGACGTTTCGACTTCTCGTTTTCATTGGGCTGCGCACTCGCTTCGCTCACCAATAGATTGGCCGCATCCCAGTCGGCCTTGGATTGCTCCAACTTATCCAGTGCTTGGCGCAACCCCAGACCAAGCTTGCTCAGCAATTGATTGTAGAACTCGGCCGAATTGGCTTCCGGGATCGCCTCAAAGGCTATACGCGGCAGCATATCCCTTGACGCATCCACTGCGGACAGGCGTTTCGCCAAGGGTTCATTCTCATTTTGAGCCAACTCAAGATTGGCCTTCAATGACACAAAGAGGATCTTCGACATCCCCTCGCGCTTACCTTTTTCGACATCACTCTTAGCCACCCTTGCACGTAACCAAAGATGGCAGGATTTCGGATCTTCCCATGTCTCGATGATCTCGACGTTGCGCAAGGAAGCATGGGACGATGTTTGAGTGATAGAACTCAAGTTCGAATCGGTCAATTCAAAACCCCAAGATTTACGACTGGATTGCTCCAGTACCAGGGAGTTCTTGACCGAGACTTCGATCATTTCAGAAAGGCTTCGCAATGCATTCTGCTTCGCACTGGTGATCCGCTCCGCAAGCGAAGCCCGTGGATCAGCGGAGACTCCTGCGGCAAAGAAATAGTCCGCAGTCACCGCTTCCGGGCTATCGATCCAATCCGGCCGTAGCCCACTCCCTCCGCACTGGGCCGTAGCTGCGCTAGAGAACAGAAGAAGTAGCGCCCACAAAACAGCCCAGTTAAGTCGTACCCCAATCAAACCAACTCTCGTCGTTAGGAAGGAGGGAGACATCATTCGCGCACCACTTGGAATATCTGGCGACGAGCGCCTTCACTGACTGCCAGATAGTCACCCTCTTTTCCACGCAGATGACTCAACACCGGAGCATTAAAAGGTTCTTCGAAATACACCCGCCCCAATTCGACACCCCGTTCGGTATCCGCAAAGATGAGATGGCTCTGGGAAACTGCTGCCACATAGCGCCAGGTCTGCAGGAACATACAATCGGTGATCTTGGACCCCCCCCGTTGATAGCGCGGGTCTTTGTTGGAAACTTCGAAACGCTCGACCTCTCTCTTGGCATCGGCATCGACCACATGCAGATACGAGGCATACGTGCGCGTCGGCCTACCCATATTGAATGCCGTCCTCATCAAATAGGTGCCGACCGCTGCCATACGTCCATCGGGCGAGGCTCTAACACAGGTAGCTTCCTCTGATGTCCAGTCATCCGACTGTAGCTTGGCATAACTCACCATATCGCTGGTGTTGCTCAGCAGCGATGGCAGCTGCGCCACGACCACACCATCGGCAAGTACAGATAACGGTTTAAGGGAGAATTTCACCAGTCTAGGATTGGTGATATCCATCACTTGAAAACCGTATCTTTCAGCAGTGGAATCGATGGCGCGCTGGATGGCGTTGTTAACTGCGGCTGACTCGGTCAAACCGTCAGACGGCGGCATGCCTTTGGTTCCCATCGGCGCTGAGGCGAACGACTTGATCTGAGCATCCTCGCCGATGAAGCGGATGTCTGCGGTCGCAGTTGCGGTGAAGGTGGAAGACAGGCCCGCCGCCTTCCCCACATCAAGATAAACACGATAGATGCCGGAGATGTCGTAGCGACCGGCATTCTCGACAAAATCTTCGGCAGTGATCAACGCACCCGGATCACTCAGGCGCGCCCACGATTTCTTCAGTTGTTCGGCTTTCTCTTGGTCAAGGACGACCACGCCATTGTCTGCGAGTAACTGCTCAAAACGCGTCTGTGCCACCCGCACGTATTGTTTTGCGATTGCATTCTGGCCATAAACGACGACAGCAACTTTTTCCTGTTCTGTGCCCGCATAGGAAAAAGTAAACATTAAGAAAAGGAAGAAGCCAAACCAGAGTCGCTTCATCATTTGCCATTCTAGGTGCGCAAATCGCTCAGGAAGCAGGCTGCATTGCAGCCTGCTTTTTTCGACAATCAATATCTTGCGGTAAGGCCGAACAGCATGCGCATGCCGCTCTGGGTGATCTCCGAACCATAATCGTCAGACAAGCCGTCAGAGAACAACTGCACGGACATATCAGCCGAAACATCCTCGGTGATGAAATACGATCCACCCACCCCTCCCGATATGCCAGCACCCGTCATAGTATTGACTATGTTACCTGCCGTTGTTGAAGCCACGACTGCATGAACATCAAGTTCCACGAAGGGGACAAACGCAGATTTAGCGGCTCCGTCAAGGTAATACTTCGCCCCTATTCCGAAGGTCGAACCAACGCTAGAAGTCGTTCCACCGCCACTACTACTACCGAACATCGCGACATTTCCAGAGACCACCAGTTGCGGGCTGAGATATTGACCCAACCTTAAGTACATAAAAGTGCTGGTAGAGTCTGAAGCCCCAGCGCCATAGTCTGTCGATTTCATCTCCATATTCCCGGCAATGGACGCTTCCATCTTTCCTTCTTGGGCCATTGCAGTGCCTGCTAAAAACACTGACGACAACATCACGATTGCCACGATACCTTTTTTCATTTGAATTCTCCCTTTAGTTGCGGTCCGATCACACTGCCATTTAAAGATTCACTTGAGACCGCGTTGAATGTTGCCCCATCTTCACTAAACAAACAAGTCGGCCCCATAATTAACCTAGCGGTACGGTTGGATAATGCGCCAACTTTGTCAACTGTAAACGACCTGCACGTTCTCGTTGCCGCATAAGCTACGCAACCCCTCTAACAGTTCGTCCGGCAGTGTGACTTGCCAGTCGTCACTCAGGCGTAGCGGTGCGCTAGCAATGAGGTTCGTATAGTTGATCTGAATGGGGCACTTGCCGCCACGATACGGACTGAGCAATTCAATCAGCTTAGGCACGCGAACTGTGCCATCTATAGTGCAGTGTATATCGAGACGTTTTGCGAAGGCGGCTCGCGCCGAGGCGAAATCATAAAGTTCATCGGCTGTGACCCGCATGCTGCCGGAGTAGGCATCCAACTCCGCCTTGCCGTTCACC
>JBAYTV010000154.1:0-4857 GCA_041675405.1 Sideroxydans sp.
CGTTAACGATCTATTTGATGTCAGGATGGCTGCAAACGCGTTATGCCGGGGTCGATATCCTTTCCCACGAATCCGGGCATCTTTGGCATACCTTGCTTGGCTGGAAGGGTGACCCACATACCGACCCGTTGCACCTGCTGAGTTTCATGTTCATCGGCGGCGGGTTCGCTCTCTTGGGATCCGCGTGGAAAGTGCTTTACCAGGCACAGCGCGAACACAAACTGGCTACCACCGGGCTCTACGCCAGAATCCGCCATCCGCAATACGTTGCTTTCGTATTCATCCTGTTCGGCTTTCTGCTGCAATGGCCGACTTTGTTGACGCTGCTGATGTTCCCGGTACTGGTGTGGATGTATATACGATTGGCTCGCCTAGAGGAACGTGATGCGTTATCGCAATTCGGCACTGAATATCAGTACTATTTGGATAAAACGCCGGCTTTCATTCCGGGGCGGGGGTGAATCGCCCCCGATTTTTGATGTGAGCTTAAACTTTGCCCGCAGAAGCAGTGTTTCGTTGTCGATATTTCTATTGCTGTCGATACCCATGTTTCTCTCGTCTGTGCATAATCCGCCTCACCTCTCTCAATGCATCCGCTTCGTTAAAAAATACCTGCGTGCTTCACGCCGCCTCGCCTATTGGTCAATCCGTACCTATGTCTGCGCAGGATGTACATGCCGAACAAGTCCTGATTCATATCCACGATGTAACCACGCGTGGGCGAATTGAAAGCGAGTCGCATGGCTATCTCTTTGCCGATCCCTTGCCCCGACTCTGCCCGTTCCACGGCGCGCCACATGTTCTCGTCGGAGGAGTCGGGTAGTTTGCAAGCTGCTGTGGCCTAGCAAGCGCTGGACGACATTGAGAGGTGCGCCGGAGAGTGCCAGGTGGCTCCCGCAGGTATGGCGCAACCAATGCACCGTTGCGCGCTCGAAAGCCGTGGCCTCGATGTGCTTGCCTTCCGCCTTCAGTGCCTGCGCGATGGCCTCAAAGAAGGTATCCAGCGACTTTGAAAGTGCACTGGTGGTCACCGGCCCTGCGTCTGTCTGACTTGCAATCAGCGGTGTCTCAGGCGGGTTGCTGAAGATGTCCACTACCCAAAGGATAGAAAAGTCCATCTTCGTAGTCCAAGTCGCTGTGGCTACCACTCTTCAGCAGAGAAGGTTTGACATGCTGGCTTCTTTGTTGGATATACACGCAAATCAGAACTCATACTCCGCTTGCATCCTGACGGTATGGCCGGGAGTTGCATGATTTACGCCCATAAGCCAGGCTGCGTTGTACTTGATTGCTTGCCGGGCACCCAGAGGCAATTTACCGAAGATTGCCGGCCCCATTTGATGCAGCTGCTCGGCGCTTTTACTCCAGTTGTTCCATTTTCCTACCTCGCCCAATCCTTGCATGCCGAATTCGAAAACGGGCTGCCAGCGATATTTGACCTGCCACTGATAACCGAGGTTGGTACTGAACGGAACGCCGCTCTCATCAGTCTTGCCGAAGGCGCGCTCGAACAGCAAATTTCCATTCAACTGTACCCTGCCGAAATCCGATTGGAGCAATGGGCCAAGCCTGACTTCCCACGGGGCATTGCTGCTTAACGGCGCTTCCAACTCCGTGATGAAGCCCAGATCGAGGGGGTATTCCCCAGCCTCAGTAAGCTGAAACTTGTTTTCCCATTCAACCGAGTTGGACTCCTGGCTGCCGTTGCGCCCCCGCTTAAAATACACCTCGGTGAACCAATATTCCTTGGCGCCATAACCCACACCAAGGCTGGCAACCTGCCTAAGCGTTCCATCCGGTTGTCGGGCAGATCCATATTTGAAATCGATCTCTTTCTCGCCGTATTCCACCATTGGGGTGTACACATAATCTGCGGGTCCGGCGACAACGGGTTGTGCGAAGAGTGCCCAAACAAAGGCCGTCGGCAGCAGGAATACTACTTTTGTGCTCATGTGTCCCTCACTGTTCGATTCTGTGCCGACGTTTGGACGCTGCCAAGCGCATCCCCAGGTAGGTGACGGCCAACACGGCGATATAAAAGATCAATTGCATTCCTGCCGGACGCGAGTCGTATCCGATAAGGCTGCGCAGTAACATTCCGGGGAGAGCATCTTCCGGCAGCGAAGTCGAAGTGTCCCATAGCGGTGCCGCAAGGCTGGGTAACAGGTCAGCTTGGATCAGGAAATGAGCTACCTGCGAAGCCATGCCGGCGGCCAACAGAAGCACGAGTACGCCAGTCACCCCAAAGAACCAACGCATGGGAATGCGTAATAGCCCTGCATAAATCGCGTAACCAGTTGCGATGCCAAGCAACATGCCAACCAGACCGCCGGACAACATTGCAGAGCGTCCACCGCCGTCGGTCGCCGCGATGCCATAGAGAAACAGCACTGTCTCCGAGCCTTCCCTCAGCACAGCCAGACTGACAATGATCAACAATGCAGAACATTCGCTGCGCCCATCGCGAATATCGCCGCCGACCATGCGCGCGCTGGCCGCCATTTCAGCGCCATGCGATGCCATCCAGATGTTGTGCCACATCAACATCAGCACCGCGAACCCCAGAATGACGGCATTGAACAGTTCCTGCCCGATGCCGCTAGCGAGCGACCCAATCGTGTCGGTGAACGCTGCGACCAAGGCAGCTCCGGCTAGGCCGGTCAATAATCCTGAAGCCAGCCAGAACCTGCTACCGGGAACGCTGCGTGTCGCCGCAGCAACTATGCCGATAAGGAGGGCGGCTTCCAGGACTTCACGGAAAACGATAATGGCGGTTTCAAACATGATGTGACTCCTATTGAGCGATGATTACCCCTTGGGCGGTAGCTTCATGGAATTCCCCCATGAACTGGTAGCGGCCTGCTTCAAGCGGGCCGATGAAGATTGCGGTACTGCCATGTCCTGCAATCACTTTTTCGCGGTTCAAGGCATGGCTCTCGAACTCTTCAGGTGTCGCATCTTGATTGATTACCTGTAGCTTGATCTTTTTCCCTGCCGGAACCCTCATTTCGGAGGGCAGAAAGCGGTGATCCTTGATTGTAAGGATGAAGTCTGCATCAGCGGCAAGTGCGTACAGCGGCAATAACGCCAATAAAAAAATGAGGTGTTTCATGTTGGTCCTTTTTGATTTAGATAGCGAACGATAATCATTCTCGTTTGCATTTGCAAATGATTTCTGACAATATGTTCAAAATCAAAAAACATGGAACATTGAACACGTATGGACCAAGCTCAACCAGATAGCCTGAAGAATGCGGGCCTGAAAACAACTCTGCCACGGCTCAAGATTCTGGGATTGTTCGAATCGGGGCAAGAACGCCACCTGAGCGCGGAAGACGTTTATAGACTTTTATCGGCAAGCGGGGGGGACGTTGGACTGGCTACGGTATACCGCGTGCTGACCCAGTTCGAGCACGCCGGGCTGTTGGTGCGACACAATTTTGAAGGCGGAAAGTCGGTATTTGAACTTAATGAGGGCAAGCACCATGATCATATCGTGTGTCTGCAATGCGGACATGTGGAAGAGTTCCATGATGCGACCATCGAGTCGCGCCAGAAAAAAGTCGCCGCCGACCTTGGATTTACCGTCCACGATCACTCGTTGCACATTTATGCGGACTGTACAAAACCAAAATGTCCGCATAGGCGTTAATCTCCAAACCGATTAACATACATCCATGAGAAAGTTTCTTCGACAGACCGCCTACTTCCTGATGCTCACGTTGATGAGCAACGCTCTTGGCTGGACATTCAACCAGGACGCTGTTGCAGATGTGTGGTTCGATGAACAGCGCATTTTGTCCACAAACGTCGATCACCCGGCGGATCAACACGAGGATACCAATGCAGGTACACATCAGCACACATGCAATCACTGGTGCCATGCCGTAGGACATTTTATGGGGCTTCCAAGTCAGGCGACCTTTACAGTTGCCGATCTTGCCTGCGAACATTCCACTCTGTTGCAATCCACTCTTCAGCCTCACTCCCCAGACGAACTTTTCCGTCCGCCTAGGGCAACCCTCGCCTAATCCGGCGGGGTTCCTTCAGTTTCGTTTCTTCGCAATCAGCGACACTAAGCCTCGCCGAATTCCAACGTAGTCTTGTCTGGAGAATTCGATGCTTAGATTTTTATTACCGTTAGGGATGGCGGTGCTGTATTCCATCCCTGTTCATGCAGAAACCATCCCAGCCACGCCCGCTGTGACAGCGTCAATAATCCCCCCTGCTAATGGCAAGGTCTGGACACTTGAGTCCTCGATCCGGCGGGTACTGGAAGTGGCACCGGAGCGTCGGCAGTCGGTAGCGGCCATACAAATGCGCCAAATGGAATTGACCCAGGCGGGTAGTTGGCCCAATCCAAGTGTTGATGTGCGCAGCGACAACAGAATCGGCCAGCTTAGTGGTCAGGGGGGTATCAATCTCTCTCAGATCGCCCTCTCCCAACCGCTACCGATTCGTCGACTTGCGCATCAACGTGCTGCTGCCGAATCCTCTCTATTGGCGGTGCAAGCCAGTAGCCGCGAACAGTTTTTATTGCTGGAACGCGAGACTGCCCTTGTTTTTCATGCGGTGCAGTTTGCTGTCGCAAAGCATCGCTTGTCCCATGAGCGGCTGCAACTCACCAACAGTTTTGCTGCGGGAAGAATTGCGACCAGAGAAGATCGGATAAAGCGATATTTGACGCCGCTTGAAACGGGGCGGCTCGCTCTTTTGCAGGAAGAAGCACACCAGGCAGACATTTTGGCCGAGCGCGATCTGGAGAATGCCTTAATCGGGTTCAAGAATCTGCTCGCCCTCAATGGCAAGGACTCCCCGGAGACGATGCCGCTGATACTTCCCGAATATCCGGCAGCA
>JBAYTV010000155.1:0-4837 GCA_041675405.1 Sideroxydans sp.
GATCAGTTTCAGCTAACGGAAGATGAACGAAATTTATCATCGGAAGTGAGTGGGCAAGGGGTGATGTATAACCGAGCTGCTTGGGCTAAAACTTATTTGAAGAGAGCCGGTTTGATCGAACAACCAAGGCGCGGCGTTTTCAAAATCTCTTCAAATGGTGAGAAGGTTTTAAAGTCTCCTCCTGTTGCGATCAACCTGAAATTTCTTGAGCAGTTTCCAGAATACATCGCCGCTAGGGATAACCAGAGTCAGTCAGAAATATCACCGCTACCGAATGAAGCTGCGGTTATCAAAAGTGCTACGCCTGATGAGTTGATTGCCAGTGGCGTGAAAAGTATCCGAGATAACTTGGTGAGCGAAATTTTGGATCAGATACGAACCGGCTCCCCGTTCTTTTTTGAGAAGCTGGTTGTGAATCTATTTGTGAAGATGGGCTATGGCGGCGCTCAGCAAGGTAGTGCTTGGGTGACTGGTCGCAGCGGCGATGGTGGAATTGATGGAGTGATACATGAGGACAAGCTTGGCTTGGATGTTATTTATATACAGGCTAAGCGATGGAAGGAAGGCAATACAGTCGGTGGCCCGGATATGCAGCAATTTGTTGGTGCATTGGCAACTCGTAAGGCAAAGAAAGGTATTTTTGTAACTGCCTCAGAATTTACCAAAGCGGCAAGAGAGTTAGTCAGTCAACTAGGCCACGAGCCTCGGGTTGTATTGATTGACGGCGTTATGCTGGCGAATCTGATGATTGATTACAACGTTGGAGTTTCGGTTGCCGAGACTTACGAAATCAAGAAGATTGATTCGGATTATTTCCTTGAGGAGTAACGATGAGATTGGGTAAAAAAGTTGGACTTTTCCTAGTCCTCTTTTTCTCCGTCGTGATGATTGTTGCGCAAGCGCGCAACAATCACTTGCATCAACCCGCGCAAGTCACGACCAGCGAATCATCCCAATCTGCTGCACGCGATGAGGTCGCGGGTGACCAGATCCTGGTGGCCCAATTGCCGCCGGAAGGTCGCGCGACCTTGCAACTCATCAAGCGTGGCGGCCCATTCCCTTATTCACGGGATGGTGTGGTGTTTGGCAACTACGAGTGCCACTTGCCCAAACAAGCACGCGGCTATTACCACGAGTACACCGTGAAGACGCCCGGCATCAGCCATCGCGGCGCGCGCCGCATCGTATGTGGTGAAGTACCAGAGTGTTACTACACCGCAGACCATTACAAGTCTTTCAAACGTATCGTGGAGACACGCTAATGGATGATCTTTGCTATCTGCTGAAAGATGCGAAAGGGGCGGGTGTCTATCGTCTGAACTGCTCCTTGGATGCGCTACATGAATCCATACAGCGTGCGGGCTTCTCCTTGTTCGAAGTCGATATCGCTGGTGCACACGGAAGAGGTGAGGTGCTGGCCGAGATGGCGCGTGCCATCCAAGCGCCGGATTGGTTCGGGCACAACTGGGATGCACTGGCTGATGCCCTCGGTGACCTCTCCTGGAATGAAGCGCCAGGCTATGTCTTGTTGTTGCGCGGGGAGCATACGGGCGAAGACATTCTGGATGACATCCTCAATGCCACCGTCGATTTTTGGCGCATGCAGGGCAAACCGTTCTGGGTCTTCTTCGCCTGATGCCTCGAGAAAAACAACCGATCTCCGTTCTGGTTGTCATCTATACCACCTCATTTGATGTGTTACTGCTAGAACGTGCCGACCATCTCGGCTACTGGCAATCCGTGACGGGAAGCCGCGATGGCGACGAGACCTTGCGCGAAACCGCTGTGCGCGAGGTGGCTGAAGAGACCGGCTTGGATTGCACACGCTTCGACCTCTCCGACTGGCAGTCACAGAACGTCTACGAGATATACCCGCACTGGCGCCATCGTTATCCCGAGGGGGTCACACAGAACACCGAGCATGTGTTCGGTCTGCAACTTCCGTATCAGATGGACATCGCCATCTCGCCGCGCGAGCATCTGAATTTTGAATGGTTGCCTTACCAAGAGGCAGCGGATAAAGTCTTTTCGCCCAGCAACCGTGAAGCGATATTGCAACTGGCAGAAAGAATCCAGCATGATTGAGAACATCATCACCATCGACTACGACCATCCAGATACTGCGCAAACCAGTTGCAGTACAGCCCACGCATGGGCCAAGCAGCCGCGTGAACCGGAAGCGGGTGAGAAGGCGGAGTTGATCGCGCGCATCAAGCGCATGCTGAAAGAACAGGATGCGGTGCTGGTGTCGCATTACTACGTACATCCCGATCTGCAAGACCTCGCAGAGGCGACAGGCGGCATCGTGTCAGATTCCCTCGATATGGCCAACTTCGGTCATCGCCATCCTGCCAAGACCATCGTGGTCGCTGGCGTGCGCTTCATGGGCGAGACCGCGAAGATATTGAATCCCGAGAAGCGCGTGCTGATGCCCGATCTCGAAGCGGAATGCTCGCTCGACCTGGGTTGTCCTGCTGACGAATTCGCAGCTTTTTGCGATGCGCATCCAGACCGCACCGTGGTGGTGTATGCCAATACCAGTGCTGCGGTGAAAGCGCGCGCGGACTGGATGGTGACCAGTTCCATCGCGTTGCCTATCGTCAAACATCTGAAAGAGCGTGGTGAGAAGATTCTGTGGGCGCCGGACCGCCACCTCGGCAGCTACATCCAAGAGCAGACGGGCGCGGATATGCTGTTGTGGCAGGGTTCGTGCATCGTGCATGACGAATACAAATCCAAAGAGCTGGTCGAGCTGAAGGCGCAACATCCGCACGCCAAAGTGTTGGTGCATCCCGAGTCGCCGCGTGCCATTGTCAAGCTGGCCGATGTGGTGGGTTCCACTTCGCAACTCATCAAGGCCGCACAGACCCTGGATTCAAAGGTATTCATCGTCGCCACCGACAATGGCATCCTGCACAAGATGCGCACCTTATGTCCTGACAAAGTATTTCTGGAAGCACCGACGGCGGGCAAGGGAGCGAATTGCACTAGCTGTAGCCACTGTCCGTGGATGGCGATGAACGGCCTGCTCAATCTAGCCGAAGTGCTGGAGCACGGATATAACGAGATACACATTGATGCAGGCATCATCCCTCGCGCCGTCAAACCGATCCAGCGCATGTTGGATTTTGCCAAGCAGATCAATCTGCCGACTCGCGGGATTGGGAATGCGTGAAGAAACTCTTTGCGAGTAGGTAGAATCCAAGTTATGCCAAATCTTAAGATCGCCACCTACAACATCCACAAAGGTTTCTCGCAGTTCAATCGGCGCATCGTGTTACACGAGCTACGCGAGAAGTTGCGCGAGTTGGATGCGGACATCGTGTTCTTGCAGGAGGTGCAGGGTGAGCACGGTGGCCATTCTGAGAAACATGCCAGCTATCCGACAGGGCCCCAACACGAATATTTGGCGGACGAGGTGTGGGCACATCACGCCTACGGCATGAATGCGGTGTATGAGGTAGGGCATCATGGCAACGCCATCCTGAGTCGTTATCCCATCATTCGAACGTTCAACAAGGATGTATCGGCGCACCGCTTTGAGCAACGCGGATTGTTGCATTGCGAGATCGATTTCAAGGGGCGGTCGGTTCACTGTTTCTGCGCGCATTTCGGTTTGTTCGGTAAAGGGCGTCGGGCGCAGATGACTTCCTTGATAGCACATGTGCAAGGTGAGGTGGATGCCAGCTCACCTTTGGTCATCGCTGGAGATTTTAATGATTGGCGCAATCAGTTGAGTCGCGAGTTCGAGAGCGAGCTACAGGTACAGGACGCCTTCCAACTCGGACACGGCAAGGTCGCGCGTAGCTTTCCATCGGCTTTTCCCCTATTCACACTCGACCGTATCTATTTGCGAGGCTTTGATGTGGGTCACTGCCAAGTGCATGGCGGTAGGAGGTTGTCCGACCATGCGGCTTTACTTGCGGAGTTGAAGATACGATGAGGCAGATAAGTTGCCCTAGTGAGCAATCTGGGTTTGTTCGATGAACCATACCTTCCAGATTGGCCGCAATAAATTGATGTTGTTGCAGAACGGCACGCGCTTCTTTCCGCAGTTGTGTGCAGACATCGATGCGGCACAGCACTACGTCCATCTTGAGACTTACATCTTTGCGGCGGACGAGACGGGGCGCTTGGTTTCGCAAGCGTTGCAGCGTGCAGCCTTGCGTAATCTGACGGTGACTTTACTGATTGACGGTTTTGGTTCGGCTGAGTTGCCGCAGGCATGGATAGACGAGTTGCGTGAGGCGGGTGTGGATGTGCAATGGTTCAGGCGCGAGATATCGCCGTTCACCTTGAAGCCAAGCCGTCTGCGGCGACTGCGTCGTTTGCACCGCAAATTGGCCGTGATCGATGGTGAGGTCGCATTCATCGGTGGCATCAATATCCTGAACGATATACCTGAGGGTGCCGATTTCGATGCGCCTCGTTTGGACTACACAGTGCGAGTGCAGGGCAAGTTTGCTATCGAAGTACAAGAAGCGATGCGCAGGCTGTGGGATGCCGTCAAATCGGCGTCACTACGCAAACGCATCGGTAGATTGCGGGCAAGGATAAGCGGCGTGAACACAAAAGCAACGGGAGCTTTCGTCGAGTTGTTATTGCGCGACAACTTGCGCCATCGCCGAGACATCGAACATGCCTATCTGCAAGCCATCACATCGGCACAGCGCGATATCGTCATCGCCAATGCCTACTTCCTTCCGGGTCGGGCATTCCGACATGCCTTGATGGATGCGAAGAAGCGCGGCGTGCGTGTGGTATTGCTGCTGCAGGGCAAGGTCGAATACATCATGCAGCATTACGCCACACTCGCTCTCTATGGAAAGTTGCTGGA
>JBAYTV010000156.1:0-4765 GCA_041675405.1 Sideroxydans sp.
CAGGTAATCGTCCGCTCCCATCTCCAGACCAACGATGCGGTCGATCTCGTCTCCTTTGGCGGTGAGCAAGATGACGGGAACGTTCTCGCCAGTGCCGCGCAAACGGCGCAGGATGGATAGCCCGTCTTCTTTTGGCAGCATCAGATCGAGCACCAATAGATGGAAGCGCCCCATGCGCAGCGCGGCATCCATGGCTTCGCCATCACCAACGGCTTTAGTGTCGAAACCTTGCTCGGAGAGATAACGTAACAACAGGTCGCGCAGGCGCACGTCGTCGTCGATGATGAGTATTCTGAATGGATTGTTCATGGCGTAATAATAAGCGGGAGGCAGTACGAAACTGTGAGAATTTGTGTGCCGCCGCCCTCTCTGAAACAAATATTTACAATTTAGCGTTTGCCATACACATCTGTCTTACATTTCAATCCCAACATCCTCACCACGCCAATGAGGCGGATTTGGGGAATACCCCACAGGAGAATGAAATGAATGCCATCGTCAAATCACTCATCGTTGCTGGCCTTGTCGCATCGTTCGGTATGAATGCGTATGCAGACGAGAATAAGAAAGACGGACGCGAACAGAAGCGCGAGAAGTTCGAGCAGATGCGCCCGGCTGAACGTCAAGACATGCGTCAGGAGATGCGCAGAGAACACAATGATACCGCACCACAGCAGCGCCGTGAGATGCGCGAGAAGATGCATGAACGTTTCGAGAAGATGTCACCTCATGAGCGTCGTGAGATGCGCGAAGACCTGCGTCATCGTAGCCATCACCATCATCGCCATGAGCGCGTGAGCGTGCGTGGCAACGGCCACGCGGTCGTCGTGCTAGGTGGGCATCACCAGCCCGTGATCGAGCGGGTCGAATTCAAGATCGGCTTCTGAGCCAATCCAGCACGCCTGATCCCGCCGCGCGTCCGCTGGCGAAACAAGCGGTCAGCAAGTAACCGCCGGTTGGTGCCTCCCAATCAAGCATCTCGCCCGCGCAGAATATGCCGGGCGATTTCTTTAGCATCAGATTCGTGTCGAGTGACTCGAAGATGATTCCGCCTGCACTACTGATGGATTCGCTTAGAGGGCGAGTGGCGCTGAGTTTGAGCGGCAAAGCTTTTATGGTGGCGGCGAGTAGAGAGGCATCGTTCATCTGCTCTGCACTTAAGGCTTCACGTAACAGATTTGCCTTCACGCCTTTCAATCCCAAGCGACTTTGCAGATGACTGGACAACGAGCGCGAACCGCGCGGGCGCGACACTTCGGTGAGTACCCGTTGTGCTGACCAATCAGGGAGTAGATCAAGGTGCAGAGTGGCACTCCCTTTACTTTCGATCTCGTCGCGCAAAGGGGCCGAAAGGGCGTAGATGAGTCCGCCTTCGATGCCGTGTTCGGTAATGACGCATTCCCCTAGTTTGCGTACCTCGCCAAAACTGGCTGCAACAGATTTAAGTGGTTCGCCAACAAATCGCTCGCGAAAGTGCTTGCTCCAAGCGACTTCGAATCCGCAGTTGCTCGGACGTAGTGGAGCGACGCTTGCACCGTGTTGCGCCAGCAAGGGGACCCATGCGCCATCAGACCCAAGATGGGGCCAACTGCCACCACCTAGTGCCAATACAGTAGCGCTGGCCTTGATGCCTATCTCGCCCTCTGGGATGGTGAAGCGCAGTTCACCTTGGTCATCCCATCCCGTCCAACGATGCCGCATGTGGAACCGTACACCCTGCTCGCGTAAGCGATGAAGCCATGCGCGAAGCAAGGGGGCGGCCTTCATGTCTGTTGGGAATACGCGTCCAGACGTGCCGATGAAGGTGGCTATACCTAATCCTTGTATCCATTCGCGCAGCGAGTCGGGCGGGAAGGCTTGAAGCAGCGGTTCGATATGTTCACGGCGTGAGCCATAGCGTGTCAGGAAGTCAGCCAAGGTTTCGGAGTGCGTGATGTTCATGCCGCCTTTCCCCGCCATCAGGAATTTGCGCCCCACACTCGGCATCGCGTCATACACATCGACGGTCAAGCCGGCTTCAGACAACACCTCTGCCGCCATCAATCCAGCGGGGCCGCCACCGATGATGGTGATGTGTTCTGTGAGATATGTAGGTAAAGACAAGTAGATTACAAAGAGAGCAAGGGGTCGTGTGTGATTGCCGCCGCGACGATATATATAAACACGAGTTGTGCTGAAAGCCATGCGATAAGTCGCAGCTGATTCGTTTGGGCGAACCGGAATGCCACCATACCGAGACCAATATAGAGCAGTAGCGCAATGATCTTTGCAGCCAACCAAGGGGAGTTCATAGGTGAGTAGCCGAGTTGCCAAGCAAGCAGGATCGCACTAGTAAGTAGCACGGTATCGATGCCATGCGGGGCAATCTTCACCCAGCGTTGCTGTAGCAATGGAGAGTGATTCATCAGCCACAAGCCTCTTAAAAAAAACATGGCATAGCTGACTCCCACACAGGTGAGATGAATATGTTTAAGTAGTGAAGTGTCCATAAAAGGGGGCGTGAATTGTTAAATGGTGTTGTTGCAATATGAAATCTCCATCGTTGATTATGCCAGAGCTTAATATGTTCGCGATGCGAGGGCGCATTTAACGTTGACTGAATAGAAGGAGGCCAATATCACAATCCCCTAGTAACCGCAATCCCGAAAGAGGTAGAATGGATACATGTTCAGAAATGACTCAATGGTTTTGCACACAAAGCGAGCTCGAAATTTTGCAACGAAATCGCCACATCCCTATCACAGGGCATTATTGTTGTTGATTTGACGAGCCGCATGCATATCATAACTCTGAAGGATAAACAGCGATGAGACTGACACAATATTCTGACCTCGGATTTCGGTTGATGATGTATTTGGCTATTTGCAAAGAAAAATTGGCGACCATTCAGGAAGTGAGTGATCGTTTCGCCATCTCAAAGAATCACCTAGTGAAGATATCCCATGAACTCACCAAGCAGGGACTCATCGAGAGTGTGCGCGGGCGCAACGGCGGGGTGCGTTTGGCGCTCCCACCGGAAGAAATCAACCTTGAGATGGTGTTGCGAGCGACGGAAGAAGATTTTGATCTGGTGGAATGTTTTAATTCAGAGACCAATCAATGTGTGATTTCCGAAGTATGCAGGTTGAATAGTATTCTTGATGAAGCCTTGGAGGCATTTCTAGCAAAATTACGAAAAGTTTCGCTGGCAGATCTGGTTCGAAACGGCAAAGTGATCGAGGCTGAGCTGTTGCCTTTACCAAATGAGTCGATAATCAAGTTGCATAAGTTGCAAAAACGGAAATAAGCGGAAAATACTCGCTGTCGGTGGATTTTCATTAAGTTTTCTTTAAAAGGAGAGTCACTATGAATACTATGTTTCATGCGGCATGGCGCGCAGTTGCGGGGTTGATGTCTGGATTGCTGATGAGTTCCACCGTGTGTGCGGCAGATATACAGATCGATAATGCTTGGGCTTTTGCGACTTCATCCGGCAAGGAGACTGCCAATGTGTACATGCACATTACCAGCAAACAGGATGTTGCTTTGGTCGATGCTTACAGCCCAAAATCAAAAACGGTAGAACTGCGGACTATGCTCCATAAGGCTGGAATGATGAAGACCATTCAAGTACAGACTATCGACTTGCTGGCTAATACCCGTGCCGACATGACCAGTGAACATGGTTACCACTTGACACTGGTTGGTCTAAAGTCCCCGCTTGTTGTTGGAAAAGCTGTGCCACTTACGTTGAAATTTAAACAAGCAGACCAGCTCATTGTAACGGTGGATGTGAAAGCGGAAGTCAGACCAGCAAGGAATTCAAGATAGGCGGAATTAACAATGATGGAAAAGAGATTATGTCCATCCCCCTTTTAACTTGAAGTTCAAAACAACCAAAGTAACCAGTAAAATCATCGCAAGCGCATTATGCAACACTGCGCCCACGAGAGGCATGCCAACGAGTGCATTAGCTATCCCAAGTCCGAATTGAAGTGTTATCAATAACAATAGGGATAAGCCAATCTTCCTCATCCCGCACAGTTTGACGATAGCCAAAGCTAACCAGCATAAATAACTCCAAACGAGTATTGCGCCGAAACGATGCATCAAATGGATTGCAATGAGCATTTCCTGGGTAAGCGTGGAGCTATCTGGGGGATATGAGAAATCCATCACGGGTAGTAGAGATCCTTCGCAAAGAGGGAAGCTCGTGCAAGCGATAGCGGCAAAATTCGAACTAACCCAGCTACCGAGCATGATCTGAATTACTAGAATCAGCAGTCCCAACCCGGCAAATAAACCCCATCGACGAGCACAGTCGGACTCAATCTGGGCGATGTGCGGCATTTGGCGCAATAACATCCAAGTCAGCAAAATTAGCATGGCTACCCCACCAGCAAGATGCACTGGAACAATGATTGCGCGGGGAAGGCGAGAAAAAGCCAAAATGCCGAATAGCGCCATAAACACCATCAAGCCGGTCAACAAACTCGGTAGCAAAGGGGATTGTCGCAACTCCTTCCGCTTTAACCAGGCCATTCCGCTGATTGCGATAGACAAGAACCCCAGCAGCGTTACTATCTGGCTGTGCAACTTGCGCTGCCATGAAGTGTAAGTCCTTGTGGGTGCATCAACTTGCGGTGCCTGTCTTTCCATTATCGCGTTATTCTCATAGCAACTTGGCCAGACGGTGCAACCCAGTCCGGCATCGGCAAGCCTTACATAGGCGCTCAATACGACTGCGATAAACGCCAGTACGAAAGCTACCAGAACAAGTTTGAAA
>JBAYTV010000157.1:0-4727 GCA_041675405.1 Sideroxydans sp.
AAGCAGGGTTAGGAGAAGGAAACGCAACATATCAGCGGCGCTCTTTTTTCATTGCCTGCGCTGCTTCGCGCTTCGACTCACGCTCCTTCTCGGTGGCTCTCTTGTCATGTTCTTTCTTACCTTTGGCCAAGCCGATATCCAACTTAACGCGGCCACCCTTGTAGTGCATATCCAGCGGCATGATGGTGTAGCCGGCGCGTTGCACCTTGCCGATGAGTTTGTCTATCTCATTCTTGTGTAAGAGCAGCTTACGCGTACGAGTGGGGTCGGGCAGGATGTGAGTTGAGGCACTGGTCAGCGGGCTGATGTGCGACCCGAACAGATACAGTGCACCATCTTTGCTAGTGACGTAGGCTTCCTTAAGTTGCACTCGTCCTTCGCGGATGGCTTTGATCTCCCAACCTTGTAGGACGAGTCCAGCTTCGTGCTTTTCCTCGATGAAATACTCGTGAAAGGCCTTTTTGTTAGTAATAATGCTCATGAAAGAGTGAGTTTTACGGTGTGTTGCGATATTCTACCAGCCTTTGTTTGACGGGCTTTGATAAGCGATGGCATTGGTTGAGAAAACAGTGATCGTTCCGCACAGCGCGGAGCAGATGTTCAAGTTGGTGGATGAAGTAGAAGGCTACGCTCAGTTTCTTCCGTGGTGCGGCGGCGCATCCGTGGACAAGATGGAAGGTGACATCATGCACGCGACCGTGCATATCGATTATCACCACATCAAACAGAGCTTTTCTACCAAAAACATACGCAGTGTCCCAAGCCGCATCGAGATGACCTTGTTGAATGGCCCGTTCCGTCATCTGGACGGGGAGTGGCTTTTCATCGCCTTGTCCCCCACAGCCTGTAAAATAGCGTTCCGCCTGAATTATGAGTTTTCCAGCAAGCTGTTGGAAAAGTTGGTTGGCCCAGTTTTCCATTACATCGCCAACAGTTTTGTGGATGCTTTCATCCACCGTGCAGAAAAGGTCTACGCAACACAATGAGTGCTGAAAAGATACATATCGAAGTCGTCTATGCTCTTGCACATGAGCAGACCTTGCTCAAGTTGGATGTGCCCGTTGGGACCACGCTCATTGAAGGCGTGAAACTATCTGGCATCACGAACAAATATCCTGAAATCGACTTGGCAAAGAGTAAGTTCGGAATCTTCAGTAAGCTGAGCAAGGCTGATGTCGTACTGCGCGAGAAAGACCGTATCGAGATATATCGCCCGCTCATCGCCGATCCCAAAGAGGTACGCCGCAAACGCGCGGAAGAGGGCAAGGTCATGAAGAAGGGCGGCGGCGATGCTTGATTACGACCTGCATTGTCATTCTACTGTCTCCGACGGTACGCTCACGCCGACTGAGATCGTCGCGCGCGCATCTGGGCGTGGGGTGACCATGCTGGCCCTGACCGATCACGACGATACCGATGGCTTGGACGAGGCGCGTGCGGCAGCCACCCTATATGGCATGAACTTCATCAACGGCGTCGAGATATCGGTCTCCTGGCGCAAGCACACCTTGCACATCGTCGGTCTAGGCATCGACCCCAACTACGAACCGCTGGTCCAAGGTTTGCGCCAAGTGCGCAGTGGGCGTGGTGAACGTGCCCAGAAGATGGCGGATGAGTTGGCTAAGATAGGCATCGGCGGTGTATTGCAAGGTGCATACAAGTTCACCACCAATCCCAATATGATTGGTCGTACCCATTTCGCTCGCTATCTGGTCGAAGCAGGGCACTGCAAAGATGTGAAGAGTGTGTTCAATCGCTACCTTGCCAGCGGCAAGCCGGGTTATGTACCACATCAGTGGGCGGACTTGGCTGATGCGATCTCATGGATACGCGGTGGCGGAGGTATTGCGGTGTTAGCCCATCCCGGACGTTACATGGTGGGCAAACACAGCATGGGTAAGCAGTCCATGCGCGAGTTGTTGGGCGTGTTCGTCGAATTGGGTGGCGGGGCGCTAGAGGTCGTTACGGGCAGTCATACCCCACCCCAATATGCCGAGTTCGCGCGCTATGCCGAAGAGTTCGGCTTGATGTCGTCCTGTGGATCCGACTTCCATGGCCCCACAGAAAGTTATCGTGATCTGGGACGTCTTCCTGATCTGCCACTGGGTTGTCGCCCAGTCTGGGAACACTGGCAACACGTTACCGCATTGAAAGCCTCCTGATGGCACAGTTCTTCTCGTTACATCCTGAAAATCCGCAGCCACGCCTCATCAAGCAGGCGGCAACCATGTTGCGCGAAGGCGCAGTGATCGTGTATCCAACCGATTCAGGTTATGCGCTCGGTTGCCACCTCGAGGATAAAGAGGCGGTCACGCGTATCCGTCAGATACGCGGCCTAGACGACAAACATCACCTGACCCTGATCTGTCGCGACCTGTCCGAACTTTCCACCTATGCGCGGGTAAGCAACGCACAGTTCCGTTTGCTCAAGAGCAACACGCCGGGTGCTTACACCTTCATTCTCGAAGCGACAAAAGAAGTGCCGCGCCGTTTGCAACATCCGAAACGCAGTACGGTCGGTGTGCGCATCCCGGACCATCCCATTGCATTGCTGCTACTGGAAGAGCTGGGCGAGCCGATGTTGAGCTCTACGCTCATCCTGCCGGAAGCGAATTTCCCGCTCACGGATGTGGACGAGATACGCGAGCATCTTGAGCGTCAGGTCGACCTCATCATCGAAGGTGGCGTAGTGGGTATCGACCCGACCACGGTGATCGATCTGACCAGTGATACACCCGTGCTGATCCGTGCCGGACATGGTGATGTCACACCGTTTGGAATCGAGAACTAGATGGGCGACCTGATCCAACTCATCGCCATTGCGGCGATCCCCGTGTTGTTCGCCATCACCCTGCATGAGGCCGCGCATGGCTATGTGGCACGTCACTTCGGTGACATGACGGCCTATCAGGCAGGGCGCATATCGCTCAATCCTATCCGCCACATCGATCCGGTGGGAACCATCCTGTTGCCCCTGTTGACACTGGCCTTGGGCGGCATCCTGTTCGGTTGGGCCAAGCCTGTGCCGGTCAATTTCGCAGCATTGCGTCGCCCCAAGCAGGACATGCTGTGGGTAGCCATCGCAGGGCCCGCTTCCAATCTATTGATGGCCTTGTTCTGGGGGCTGATGATCAAAGTCGCGTGGATGTTTCCCGGTGGATATTTCACCGAGCCGTTGCTAGAGATGGCCCAGATAGGCGTTAAAATAAACGCCATCCTGCTGGTGCTGAACCTGTTGCCGCTCCCTCCCTTGGACGGTGGTCGGGTCGCAGTCAGTTTGTTGCCCCATCGTCAGGCGTATCAACTGTCGCGCATCGAGCCCTATGGCATGTTCATCCTCATCGGCCTGGCCATCACGCCAGTATTGGGATGGATATTGACCCCGCCGGTCATTGCCGTGATGAGATTCATTAACTTTATCTTTTGATTGTGAAGTCGAGCTATGTTTTCTGATCGAGTCTTATCCGGGATGCGTCCCACAGGCAGTCTGCACTTGGGGCATTACCATGGTGTATTGAAGAACTGGGTGCAGATGCAGCACGAGTTCGAGTGCCTCTTCTTCGTTGCTGATTGGCACGCGCTGACCACACATTACGACAATCCACAGATCATCGAGCAGTCCGTGTGGGACATGGTCATCGACTGGTTGGCAGCAGGGGTCGATCCGGCGCATGCCACACTCTTCATCCAATCCAAAGTGCCCGAACATGCTGAGTTGCACCTGTTGCTGTCGATGATCACGCCGCTGGGTTGGTTGGAACGTATGCCGACTTACAAAGACCAGCAAGATAAGCTGTCTGGGAAAGATCTGTCTACCTACGGTTTCTTGGGTTACCCGCTGTTGCAGAGCGCCGACATCCTCATCTACCGTGCTACCCAAGTGCCAGTGGGCGAAGACCAAGTGCCGCACATCGAGTTCACACGCGAGATCGCACGCCGCTTCAATCACATCTACGGCAAAGAGATAGGCTTCCAAGAAAAGGCGGAGGCGGCCATCAAGAAGTTGGGTGGCAAGAAATCCAAGTTGTATGCCGATCTGCGCACACGGTATCAAGAGCAGGGCGATGACGAAGCGCTGGAGTCAGCCAAAGCACTGCTCGATGAGCAGCAGAATCTGAGTCATGGCGACCGCGAGCGCCTGTTCGGTTATCTCGAAGGGGGCGGCAAGATGATCTTGTCCGAGCCGCAAGCCATGCTCACTGCCGCTTCCAAGATGCCGGGTCTGGACGGGCAGAAGATGTCCAAGTCTTACAACAACACCATCACTCTGCGTGAAGACGAGACAGAGGTGAGCAAGAAGATCCGCACCATGCCGACCGACCCTGCACGCATCCGCCGCACGGACGTGGGCGATCCGGATAGATGTCCGGTGTGGCAATTGCATCAGGTGTACTCCAACGAAGCCACCAAAGTGTGGGCGATGCAAGGATGTACGAGTGCGGGGATCGGTTGCATCGAATGCAAACAGCCGGTCATCACGGCGGTATTGGAAGAGCAGAAGCCGATGCGTGAACGCGCGCAGCTCTATCTGGATGACCCCAGCTTGGTGCGTAACATCATCGCCGATGGCAATGAGAAGGCGCGCAAGATGGCGCAGGACACCATGCGCGATGTGCGCGAAGCGATGGGGCTGGAATACAAATAATGGCTGAGACGGACCAACAAATTCCGCTACTCATCACCAATCCGGTGGCGCACGTACACGGCCAGCCGATGATGGAGATGCC
>JBAYTV010000158.1:0-4705 GCA_041675405.1 Sideroxydans sp.
AACAAGATCGCGACTTACTTTGCGACAGAACCGCCAGCGCACACTAGTTTCGCGCCACCCGAGACGGTCAATTCGCTGGTGCAGAAATGTGATCTTTGCCACAGCCTCGGCAGCACCAACCCGGATATGTTGACGCCCAAGTTGAGCGGTCAGAATCGCGCTTACCTGATCAATGCGATGACCACCTATCGAGATGGAGATCGCGGGAATTCGGCGATGCACTCGATCAGTTCGGCAATGCTCTTCGATGCCACCATAGAGGGATTGGCGGAACATTATTCATCGCAAGAGGCGAAATAAGGTACCTTTGGGCAGGCAAAAATTGCAGTCTTAAATGTTAGGAGAAATAAAATGAAAACCAAGGTCCTATTTTCAAGTGCAGTATTGTTAGTCTCGGCATTCGTGGCTACAGGTGCCCAAGCTGCAGTGGATGATGCGGGTGCGAAGAATCTGCTGAATGAGAATGGTTGCTTGAATTGCCATGATGTGACCAAGACAAAGACAGCTCGCTCATATAAAAAGATCGCGGCTGATCGCAAAGGAAAAGCGGGTGCCGAAGCGGCGCTTACCAAGCACCTCACACAGCCGAGCACCGTCAAGTTGGGTGAAGACATGATCGACCACCCGCAAGTTGAAGCGGATGCAGCGCAAGTGAAGAATCTGGTCAAATGGATCCTGTCACGCTGATGTAATAATTACGGGTGACGTAGCGGAAATGCTTCGTCGCCCGTATGTCTTGCTGGACGTATTGAATGACGCTCAGAACTGTCTGGAAGAAAAAATGAAAACCCTCATACTGTTCTCTTCTTTGCCAAGAGACTTAGGTCTGTTGGCACTTCTTGTTGCGACCTGGTTTTCGAGCACCTCGCTTGTACTAGCCTCACCAAATCAGACCTCGTCAAAGAATGCGTCCTGTCTCTCATGCCATGACGGCAAGAGTGTAAAACATACGAAGGATGGCAATGGAGATAAGCGAGAGCTGCATTCTATTCCTCCAGAAAAGTTTCAGAAGAGCGTACATGCGAATGTCGCCTGTGTGACGTGCCATGAAGAGATCAAGGATGGCCAAACGCCACACAAGATCTCGGCGGTAGCCAAAAAACCAGATTGTGCGGAATGCCACATCTCTTTATGGGTGACAGCATTGCGTGAAGGCAAGCTCGAAGAGAAGCCCGGGTTGAACGTGGTGATGCGCAACATCGAAGTCTATAAGCAGTCGTCGCACGCTAAACCCAATGCAGACAATCCTGACGTGCCGAATGCCACATGCCATGACTGTCATGACGACCACACTTTCAACATCGCCCCAAGCGGCTCTGCAGAGCACGATGAGTGGCACCACGACACACCTAAAGTCTGCGGTGAGAATTGTCATGCAGGACAATTAGGACAGTATGTCAGCTCGGTCCATGGCAAGGAGTTGTTACAGAACAACAATCACAAGGCGGCGGCCTGCATCGATTGTCATACGACACATGCCATAGGCAGTCCTGCCGCATCGTCGACCAAGTTGGAGATCACCAAGAATTGTGGCGGCTGTCACGAGGAGAACTTCAAAACATACCTTGCGACCTATCACGGGCAAGTGAGCTCATTGGGCTATGCATACACAGCCAAGTGCTTCGACTGTCACGGCAGTCATGACGTGCGCAGAACAGATGATCCAAAGTCTAAGGTACACCCAGACAAGCGATTGAAGACTTGCCAGAAGTGTCATAACGATAAGAAGCCCGGCATGAACAACGCCACGGAAGGTTTCTTGACGTTCAGTCCCCACGCCAATAGCCACGACTTCGCAAAATATCCGCAGATGTGGATTGTGACCAAGTTCATGATCGCTTTGTTGATAGGTGTATTCATCTTCTTCTGGCTACATTCCGCACTCTGGTATTACCGCGAATGGAAAGAGCAGAAAGAGGGCAAAGTAGTGTCCTACATTCGTGCTGGCGATCTGCCTGTGGATGAGAAGAAGTTCTTCCAGCGTTTCCCGTGGGGTTGGCGCGTCGCCCATCTGTTGTTCGCTTTGGTCACCATGACTTTGGTATTGACCGGCACGATGGCGTTGTTCGCCGAATCAGCTTGGGCGCCCGTGGTGGCTCAGTGGCTGGGCGGGCCGCATACGATCAATCACATCCACCGTATCGTTGCGGGCTTGTTCGTTGCGATCTTCTTCACGCACTTCGTCTATGTGACGCAGAAGCTGCTGCGTGACAAGAACTTCCGCTGGTTCGGCCCCGACTCGTTGATCCCGAACTGGAAGGACCTCAAGGATTGTTACGGCATGTTCAAGTGGTTCCTCGGCAAGGGGCCGAAACCGATGTTCGACCGCTGGACCTATTTCGAGAAATTCGACTACTGGGCCGTGTTCTGGGGTGTCACCATCATCGGTACTAGTGGCTTGATGTTGGCGCTGCCGCACGTGACAGCGACTTATCTGCCGGGATGGGTGTTCAACGTGGCGACCGTGGTGCATGCGGAGGAAGCATTCTTGGCAGCCGTGTTCTTGTTCACGGTCCACTTCTTTAACAACCACTTCCGTCCGGACAAATTGCCGCCACCTGACATCGTCATGTTCACCGGCGCGCAATCATTGGATGAGTTCCGCCGCGACCACCCAGCGCAATATCAACGTCTTGTTGATACGGGCGAGTTGGAAAAGCATCTGGTCGATGCGCCTTCGATGCCGATGACATTGGCATCGAAGATACTCGGCATCGTGCTGATCCTGTTCGGATTGACGTTGCTGACTTTGGTCACTATCGGCTTCTTTGGCGGAGCGTAAAGTGTTAAAGCACGAGTGAGAGTTCGATCCGGCGGGAATGTCCTTGCTGGATCGGATGCTCTTCGATCCACTCAGCGTTCATAGAATGGCAAACATACTTATCGCCTATTCAACGACCGATGGACATACGAAGGAGATATGTCTGCGAATAAAAGAGGTGATCGAACCATCTCATCGGGTTACGCTTTTGCCGCTGGCGGAGTGCACAGCAAATGACTTGCAAGCGTTCGATACCATCGTGATTGGCGCCAGCATCCGATATGGGAAACACCGTCCGCAGGTCATAGCCTTCATCAACCAGAATGCACGGGTCTTGGATAGCAAATCCAACGCGTTCTTCTCCGTGAACGTCGTTGCGCGCAAACCGGAAAAGAACAAACCAGAAACCAACCCCTACTTGCAGAAATTCTTGCGGCAAATCGCGTGGAAGCCGAAGCATCTGGCCGTGTTCGCGGGCAAGCTCAACTATCCCAGCTACCGTTTCTTTGACCGCACGATGATTCGATTCATCATGTGGATGACCAAGGGGCCGACGGATACCAGAAACATCTATGAATTCACCGATTGGAAACAAGTCGAGGATTTTGGGCGGCAGGTGAGTCGCATGTAGTGCGATTGCACATTCGGCTTATGAGAGGGTTGGCGGAATAAGTGTCTGAGCAATAATCACTCGTACCACCGGAATTTTCTGGTGGATGTGCGGGTGAAGTGCTATTTTAGGATTGAGATCCCGTCGACAACGTCTTTGACTGATCTTCATCTAATCACAGCAACGGAGGTGCCTAATGGCCAACCAACCCGAAATCACCAACATGGCCCTATTTTGCGATTTTGAGAACGTGGCGCTGGGCGTGCGCGACGCCAAGTACGCGCAGTTCGACATCAAAAAGGTGCTGGAACGTCTACTGCTCAAGGGCGGCATCGTGGTCAAAAAGGCTTATTGCGACTGGGAGCGCTACAAGGAATTCAAGGCGACCATGCACGAAGCCGCTTTCGAATTGATCGAGATTCCGCATGTGAGACAAAGCGGCAAGAACTCCGCCGACATCCGCATGGTCGTCGATGCGCTAGACCTCTGCTACACCAAAGCCCATATCGACACCTTCGTCATTATCAGCGGCGATTCGGACTTTTCGCCGCTGGTCTCCAAGCTGCGCGAGAACAACAAATACGTCATCGGCATCGGCGTGAAAGACTCCACCTCCGACCTGCTCAGTGCTAACTGCGACGAATTTATTTTCTACGATGACTTGGTGCGCGTGCAGGAAGCAAAGAAGAAACAGGCCGCCAAGAAGGCTCCCGCCAAGGTGAAGGCAGAATCCTCGAAGCCAGCCGAAGCAAAGGGCGAGGAAGACAGGCGCCAGGAAGCGCTGGACTTTCTGGTGGAGACAGTCGAAGGGCTCATCTCCGAACGCGGCTCTGACGAAAAGATATGGGGTTCGATGGTTAAGACCACCATGCAACGGCGCAGGCCCGGATTCAACGAATCTTTTTACGGCTACCGTTCGTTCCGAGAGATGATGGAAGATGCCCAGCGCAACAAGCTGCTCATGCTGTTGCGCGACGAGAAGTCGGGGCAATACACCATTCGGCTGTCTGCAACGGACTAAGGAAAAGCTTCTTTCGGGAAAATACGCTAACCAAATGCCGCTATAACTTTTTGCGGCAAGTCGGATGGACCGAATTATTCTAAGCAACAACGCTAGTGAGTGCTCCCGAGACTTCTCAAACCACTTTCACTTGCACCAACTCCTCGCCATCCGGATCAGTCAGATGCACCGCGCAGGCGATGCAGGGATCGAAGCTGTGGATAGTGCGCAGGACTTCGATGGGTTGTTTCACATCGTGCAGCTGGTGGCCTTGCAAGGCCGCTTCGTACGGCCCCTGATTGCCCTGTGCATCGCGCGGCCCAGCGTTCCATGT
>JBAYTV010000159.1:0-4704 GCA_041675405.1 Sideroxydans sp.
GGGCAAGGTCTTTTGCATGGACTGCCAGAAGACTGTTTCTGCTACGAGCTAGTGGGGCCGGGAAATTAAAATGGAACCAATGGGGTCAGTGGAACCAATGGGGTCAGCATCGCAATAGCTTCGATTAGTTTTTCTCAAATTGGGCTTAGCCATCATGTTGTTCTCGGGCGGTGAGAAGTAACACAGTGCTGCAATGGCACCGATTGAAAAAGGGTTGAAGGAATAATTGCAAAGGTACAGAGTGCAATCTATGGGAGGGAGCAGTTCCTTTTAACCTGATCCACTTCAATAGGAGGCCCATCATGTTCTCACCTGTGACTATCCCTTTCGGGGCAAAGATGCTTTTCAATACGGCTACGATCAAACCCGGCGTGCCTTTCGAAGATGTCGAGTTGGCGTTGGGCGAGATGTGCAATGTGGTGAAAGACACTTACGGCGGCGATAAAGGCGGTTTCATCGCCGGCCAAGTTTATGCGTTCTCCGGTTTCGTTTCAGACGAGGGCTCGTTGAGTGATTCAAGATCGGCAGAAAAGCATATTGCGATCGTGACCTACTGGAAATCTTTCGAGGAACACGAACGGTCGCATGCCGACAAGATGTTCAAAGAGAAATTCGCGGCCTTGGCCAAGCTGTGTGTCGAGAGCAAGGAATTGGGTTACGACATGCTCTGGCAGGGTGCGCCGGAATAGCACCATCAAAGGGGACTGCATCGCGATAGCTGATTCCCTTGCCATTATCTCTCCTCGCGCTAGAATGACCGTATTCAGTCCTTATTCGGTGACCTATCATGCAAGAGCAAATCATCAGCCTGACCGATTTCAAAACCTCCGCCAGCCGTTTGTTGCAGGAGACGCGCGGTGGGGCAAATATCATTTTGACGCAGAACGGTTCGGCGAGTGCGGTGGTACAGGACTATGCGACCTATCGTTCCCAGCAGGATGCTTTCCTGATGTTGAAGCTGATGGTGCAGGGGGAGGCCGATGTGCAGAAGGATCGTGTCACCCCGCAAAGCAAGGTGTTTGATTCACTGCGCGCGTCTTTGTTGAAACAGCAAAAGAACAATGGCTAATGCCAAGTCTTATCAGGTGTTGTGGTCGCATACGGCGCAACAGGATTTGACGGAGATCATCGAGTACATTGCGCAGGATAGTATCGGCGATGCGCTGACGATCTTGCAAAAGCTGGAATCTAAAGCCGCAATTTTGATCACTTTGCCCAATCGCGGTCGTGTCGTGCCTGAGTTGTTGCATACCGGTATTTCTCAGTACAGAGAACTCATTAGTGCGCCTTGGCGCATTGTTTACAAGGTTGCAGGTAATCAAGTCTTCATCATGGCTGTGCTGGATTGTCGGCGCGATTTGCAGACGGTGCTTCTCAGTCGATTGGCGCGGTGAAGCTGGTAAGCAAGTCGTGGAGCCAACGGGTGCAACATCACATTTGATATGAACCTAATCTCTCTCGGAGTTATCGCATGCTGAAAAAATTGTTGTTTCCCGCCGCCTTATTCTTCACCATCGTCCCCTTCGCCGTTGCGGAAGAGCAGGCGAACAATTGCAGGCTCAAGGGTGGTTCGATGGTGTTGCTGGCGGCTGATGCCTGCGTGATGGAAGGCGGTGCGGTGGTCTCTGCGATTGCTACCCCTGTGGTTTCTATTCCCAGTCTTCAGTTGTCTGCCGATCCTAAGTTGGCCGCCGCGCAACGGGCGGTGGCGGAGCTGTTGATGAAGCCGGTGGTGGATAAGAATCTGAAGAAGCGCACTCCGGAGGAGATCGAGCGGTCGGTGAAGTTCGATGGTTGCCGCTTGCTGGTGGATGAGGATATGCAGGTGGACCACGGCAATGCCTTTGCCGGGCGCAAGCATTTCAAGATCAGTTCATCGGTGGATATGCGCAATGTCAGTCGCGTTGCATTCGGCGAGTTGGGTAAGGTGACTTCGTATGGTGGCGGCTTGGAGACGTATGCCATCTACTTCGAGGAGCGCAAGCTCAAAGAAGGTAACAACATCGCCATCTCGGTGATGTTAGAGAAGGACGGCGCTGCTAGGAAGTTCAGCGTGCGCACATCCGACATCTATTGGGATGCGCCTAACGATGATTTGTGGATGGCGGATGAATACGGCTACCCGAAAGATGTCGTGGAGAGGGGCGCTGCGCTCGATACCATTCGACTTTTGTTCTTGATGAACACGCCCGACGATGCTGCTGCGTTAAACAAAGCCTTGGGCGATGTGCATGCGATGTGTAAGCAGTAGGGCTGCTTGTGAGATCTCACATCACGGACTTTAGATCGTTTTGTTGACGCCAACAAAACCTTACCCGTTGGCTGATAAGAATTGTCCTTGCGGTAGCTAAAATATATGCGTGGGCTCAAAACGTCTCCACCCTGCGTGGCTGACGTCGAAGTGCTTAGTGAATTCATCATGTAGTAAATCGAAAGGAGAGTAGATCATGTCCACAGGCACTGTTCGTCTTCATCGCGTACTCCGCGCCAAACCGGAGCGTATCTACAAAGCCTTTTTGAATGCAGAGGCGATGGCTAAGTGGCTTCCACCCTACGGTTTCACCTGCACTATCCATCATCTGGATGCCAAGGTGGGTGGCACGTTCAGGATGTCGTTCACCAACTTCACTACGGGCAACGGCCACTCCTTCGGTGGCGAATATCTCGAACTCGTCCCCTCGCAAAAGCTCAGCTATTCGGACAAGTTCGAAGATTCGAATCTACCCGGAACAATGAAGACGACGGTGACGCTGAATCCGGTGTTATGCGGCACTGAGATATCTATCGTGCAAGAAGGTATCCCCGAAATGATCCCGACAGAGATGTGCTATCTCGGCTGGCAAGAGTCTCTGGAACAACTGGCGAAACTGGTCGAGCCAGAGATCCCAGATTAAAGCGCGGTGTGTGGAGTAGAATAATTCGCAGCAAGTCCCCGTTGTTAATAACCAGGAGAGATCATCATGGGAAGTAAGGACAAGAAGAAGGAATCAAAGGGTAAGAAACCGCTGCCAAAGCCAGTACCAGCGGGCAAGTGATTCGGCGTTGAAAGGCATCACATTCGTAGTTACACGACATCGCCCGCTTGGGCGATGTTCGTTTCTGGATCATGAATAGGTTTGATATGGAGCTGGCTGAGATCGGTTTGGATAGCGGGTTTGAGGAGCAGGCAGGAAAGCTGTGCGCTTCCGGCCAGCGCGTGGCGAGGGTGACGGCGGTGGATCGCGGTCGCTATGTCGTGCGCAACGAAAACGGTGAAGTGGGCGCCGAGCTGACGGGCAAGTTCCTTCATACCGCAGCATCTTCGGTGGATATGCCTTGTGTGGGCGATTGGGTGTGGGTGGAGTATCACGATGCAGAGTCGCATGCGAGCATCTATGATCTGGTGCCGCGCAGGTCTTTCTTGCGACGTAAGTCTCCCGGCAAGAACATCGATTTCCAGATGATCGCGGCTAACATCGATGTGGCGTTCATCGTGCAGTCGTGCCACTTCGATTTCAACGTGCGCAGGCTGGAACGTTATCTGGTGATGGTGAACGAGGGGCATATCGAGCCAGTGTTGCTGCTGACCAAGACGGACTTGGTGAGCGCGGAAGAGTTGGAACACATGCTCGGCAACATTCGTGCGGCAGGCATCACGGCACGCATCATCCCACTCAGCAATCAGACGGGTGAAGGTGTGGATGAGGTAAGGGCGTTGGTGGTGCCGGGTAAGACTTATTGTCTGATCGGGTCTTCGGGGATCGGCAAGACGACACTCATCAACCGGCTTCTCGGCAAGGATGAGCTAGAGACTGGCGTGGTGAGCGGCACGGGCGAGGGCAGGCACACCACCACGCGCCGCCACCTTGTCACACTGAACAATGGCGCGCTGCTGATCGACATGCCGGGGATGCGCGAGCTGGGAATCTTGAGTGCAGGTGAAGGTCTAGACGATAGCTTCGCCGATATCAAGGCGCTAACAGGCCGTTGCCGTTTCGCCGATTGCAGCCACAACAGCGAACCGGGCTGCGCGATCCGCAAGGCGATCGACAGCGGCGAGCTGAACCCTGAGCATTACCAGAGTTATCTGAAGCTCAAAGCGGAATCCGATTTCAACGAGATGTCATACGTGGATAAACGCAAGAAGGACAAAGCGTTCGGCAAGATGGTGAAGACGGTTTTGAAGCACAAGGGTAAGTGAGATAATCGGCGCAATGCATGATGTGCCACTTGAACGGGAGGTTAAGATGAAAATCCGTAGTTTGGTCGTATCGTTTGCTGCAGGCGTCGCGATGGGGCTAGCCGGCTGCGCCACTGTGCTGCCCTCTCCGGCGCAGATGCTGGCGGAGACGGGCAGCTTCCAGCTGCCGCACTCGCCAGGTGCGGGCAAGGCGGTGGTGTATGTGTTGTTCGATGAGGAATACGTCAAGCAGCAGTTGGGGTTCGATGTGTTTCTCGATAGTCAGCAGCCGACGGCTGCGGTGGGGCGCAATCGGGGCGGGGAATATTTCTATTTCGAGCTGACTCCGGGTGATCACATCATCTATTCCAAGGGCGAGAAGTGGGCGGAGCTGCCGCTTTCGGTGAAGGCAGGTGAGATAGTGTTCGTCCGGCAGGAGTGGCGTATGGGCATGATGGAGCCGCGCGTGGCACTGGAGCGACTGGACGAGGTGGCGGGCAAGTATTACGTCAGCAAGCTGAAGCCGGGATTGGCCGTCACCCCGA
>JBAYTV010000160.1:0-4686 GCA_041675405.1 Sideroxydans sp.
CCCTGGAGAGGTAGCACATGACCGAATCATACTGGTGTGAGCATCCCGAGACCGCGATACGGTGGCGCGTGTTCAAAGATGGCCGCTGCGCCTGGGTGCGGCAGTGTCAGACGTGCGGGAGCCAGATAGGCAGCAACATCGGCCATGTCTTCTGGCGTGATCAAACCCTTCTCGTCTTGCACGAAACGCAACGCCGCCATCACGGCAGATTGACGTTGGTCAGCAGGATATTTCTTCAGCTCTTTGTCGATGAGCGTTGTGACTTGTTGGGATAACATCAGCGATCTATCTCCCCGAAAACGATGTCTTGTGTGCCGATGATGGCAACCACGTCAGCGATCATGTGTCCGCGCACCATCTCGTCCAGACCGGCGAGATGCGGGAATCCTGGCGCACGGATCTTCATGCGATACGGTTTGTTCGCTCCGTCCGATACCAGATAGATACCGAACTCGCCCTTGGGATGCTCTACGGCGGCATAGGCTTCGCCCGCTGGCACTTGGAAACCCTCACTGAACAACTTGAAGTGGTGGATCAACTCTTCCATGTTCTGCTTCATGGCTTCACGCTTGGGCGGTACGAACTTCACGCTATCCGCGATCACTGGGCCGGGATTCTTGCGCAACCATTCGATACATTGTTTGATGATGCGATTGGACTGGCGCATCTCTTCGATACGCACCAGGTAACGATCGTAGCAATCGCCCTCGACACCGACGGGTATATCGAAATCCATACGGTCATACACTTCGTATGGTTGCTTCTTACGCAGATCCCACACCACGCCAGAACCACGCAACATCGGTCCGGTGAAGCCCATCGCCATCGCACGCTCCGGCGAGACGACGCCGATACCTACCGTGCGCTGTTTCCAGATACGGTTGTCAGTCAGTAGTGTCTCGTACTCGTCCACATAGCCGGGGAAGCGATTGGTGAAATCCTCCAGGAAATCCAACACGGAACCTTGGCGATTCTCGTTCATGCGCTTCACATCGGCCGCACTGCGGATCTTGTTCGGTTGATACTGAGGCATCGTGTCGGGTAGATCACGATAGACACCGCCAGGGCGGTAGTAAGCGGCATGCATACGCGCACCAGAAACGGCCTCGTACACATCGAACAGATCTTCACGTTCACGGAAGGTGTAGAAGAACATGGTCATCGCGCCCAAGTCGATACCCGAGGCGCCCAACCACAACAGATGGTTCAAGATGCGCGTGATCTCGTCAAACATCACGCGGATGTACTGTGCGCGCAGCGGCACTTGGATGCCCGCCATCTTCTCGATGGCCATCACATAGGCATGTTCATTCACCATCATGGACACGTAATCCAAACGATCCATATAGGGAACAGATTGCAGGAAGGTCTTGTGCTCGGCTAATTTTTCAGTCGCGCGGTGCAACAGCCCGATGTGCGGATCGGCACGCTCAACCACCTCGCCATCCAACTCCAACACCAAACGCAACACACCGTGCGCAGCGGGGTGCTGCGGACCGAAGTTCATGGTGTAGTTCTTTATCTCCGCCATAACATGCCTTCTTTAAGTTCGGTTAGTGACGTGCAAAATTCTCATCACGCAGCGAACGCGGAGTGATCTCGCGCGGCTCGATTGAGACCGGCTCATAGATCACGCGTTGCTGGCTGGCGTCGTAACGCATTTCGACCGTGCCTGACAAAGGAAAATCTTTGCGGAAGGGATTGCCGACGAATCCATAATCAGTGAGGAGACGGCGCAGATCGGGGTGTCCAACAAAGATGATGCCGTAGAGGTCGAACGCTTCGCGTTCGTACCAATTCGCAGAAGGCCAAACGCTGACCGCAGAATCCAACATCGGCATCGCATCATCTTCAGCGAAGACGCGCACGCGCAACCGGATGTTGTGAGTGATCGAAAGCAGATGGTAGACCGCGGCGAACCTTGGACCAGTACGCTCGATATCCACCAGGTATTTTCCGTCCTCGGATGTCTCACTCCCGTAGGTCGAGTAATCGATACCGCACACATCGATCAACTCTTCAAAACTAAAGTCAGCCTCGTTACGCAAACGAGTGAACACGCCCAGCATGTCTACCGCTTTGATGACCAAGGTCAACTCACCCAGCTTTTCTTCCAGATTCACGACTTTGCCGGCGAACGCCTCGGTCAGATTGGAACTCAGTATGTTCAGATCAGTGGCCGTAGTCTTTAGCGCGCGATGGTATTAGTACGTTTGATCTTGTTCTGCAACTGGATCACGCCGTAGAGCAGCGCCTCAGCAGTTGGCGGACACCCTGGAACGTAGATATCGACAGGAACGATGCGATCGCAGCCGCGTACCACAGAGTATGAGTAGTGGTAATAGCCGCCACCATTCGCGCATGACCCCATGGAGATAACCCAACGCGGCTCAGCCATCTGGTCGTAGACCTTACGCAAGGCCGGTGCCATCTTGTTGCACAGCGTGCCTGCCACGATCATCACATCAGATTGACGCGGGCTAGGACGGAAAGCGCCCGCACCGAAACGGTCCAAGTCATAACGTGCCAGCGCCAAGTGCATCATTTCCACAGCACAGCATGCCAAGCCGAATGTCATCGGCCACAAAGAGCCCGTGCGCGCATAGTTGATGATGGTGTCGGCGGTCGTAGTGACGACGCCTTTTTCCAGAATTCCCTCTATTCCCACTCTAAAGCCCCTTTCATCCATTCGTAGATGAAGCCAACCACAAGGATGGCCAGGAAGACCATCATGGAAACGAAACCAAAGGTACCGATCTCTTTAAGGACGATCGCCCAAGGAAAGAGGAATGCGATCTCAAGATCGAAAAGGATGAACAGGATGGCAACAAGATAGAAACGTACGTCGAACTTCATGCGCGCATCTTCGAAAGCCTCGAAGCCACACTCATAAGGCGACAGTTTTTTATCGTCTGGGCGATTGGGGCCGACCAACATCCCCATCACGATGGGAGCGATTCCCATCACAAATGCAATGCCGATAAACAGCAGAACCGGAAAGTAATTCTCTAACATATTTGAGTTCCCCCTCCCTGTGAAGGCTCGCAATATTAACTTACTCTATTTGTTCGACCTTCGCCTATGCGGCCTTGGTTCTTACTATGTTTGGTGCGGGGCAAGGGACTCGAACCCTCACGTCCTTTCGGACACAGCCACCTCAAGGCTGCGCGTCTACCAATTCCGCCAACTCCGCTTGATTATTTTTACTTCGGTATTTCTCTTGCTTTGGAGTCGGAGGTATCAACAGCAACAGGCGCATCTTTCTGGAGCGCATTCACATCAACTCGGTCCATCACACCCTCAGCCTGATGCGGCTTTGAATATAGATAAGTCAGCGACAAACTAGTCACAAAGAATACCGCCGCTGCATATTTAGTGCTGCGACTCAAGAAATTCGCCGAACCGCTGGAACCGAACAGACTACCTGCCGAACCCGTACCGAACGCTGCGCCCATGTCGGCGCCTTTACCGTGCTGAATCAGAACTAAACCGATCAAGACGACTGCTGTGATGATATGCACTACCCAGACTATTGTTTCCACACTTGACTCCAACTACAAAAAATTATTGTGCTGCGCGACAAATTGCCACGAACTCTTCGGCGACCAACGAGGCGCCACCAATCAAACCGCCATCTATATCGGGCTGTGCTAGCAGCTCCACCGCATTACTCGGCTTCATACTGCCGCCGTACAAGATCTGCAGACCTTGCGCAACCGATGCATCCAATTGTGCGACACGCTGACGGATGAAAGCATGTACCGCTTGAGCTTGTTCCGGTGTCGCCGTCTTTCCCGTACCGATCGCCCACACCGGCTCATAAGCGATGACCGATTTGGCTACCGCTTGCGCACCCACATGGTTAAGGATGACTTCCAACTGACGCGCAACCACTTGCTCGGTCACGCCACTCTCGCGTTCAGCTAGGGTCTCACCCACACAGAATATGGGGGTCAACCCCGCCTTGATTGCTGTATCGAACTTGGTAGCTGCGATATCGTTGCTCTCATGGAAGAGCGCGCGCCGTTCCGAGTGCCCGATGATGACATAACGGCAACCGAAATCAACCAACATCCCTGCCGCGACGGCACCTGTGAAGGCGCCTTGCTCGTTCTGGCTTACGTTTTGAGCCCCCCAGGCGATGTTACTTCCCTGCAACATGGATTGAGCTTGTGCCAAATAAGGATAAGGTACGCAGACACCATAATCGGCATTGCGCAACTCACGAACCCCACTGATGACCCCCTCCAGCAACGCCTTGTTGCGTGCCAGATTGCCGTACATCTTCCAGTTCCCAACCACTAACTTACGACGCATTTGGTTTCTTTTTGTACGTTTTGAGGCCCTAGATAGTAACGATGAAACGCGTCTCGGTCAATCTGACACTTCGACTACTTGCGCATAATGCTTGAGTGGAATTAGCGATTATTCGGCTAACTATCGATTATTACTAGTGTGTAATAATTGCGTAACAATCATCGAATAGGATGCGGCCCGCTACCTAAACTAGGAAAAAACCAAAGTTAGGCAACCACAAATTTATTGAGAGCGCTAAACAAGATGAGCCCACTCCTACGTATCTCTGCATTATCTGTAGGATGCAGTAATAAGCTAAAGTCGCAGGGGCAATGTATGGCTCCCGCATCATATATAAATCACTGAATCTAAACATGCCGAATTTACTCC
>JBAYTV010000161.1:0-4681 GCA_041675405.1 Sideroxydans sp.
ATCAGCCATCGCTTTCAACTTGTCGCGATTCTTGGGTTTTGCACCACCGAACGCTTTGCCGAAATCTTCTCCACGTGCGGACAGGACGACGGTCGTGCCTGGTTCTTCCGCGATGGACATCGCGGCTTCCACAGCGCTATCGCCGCCGCCTACGACGACTACATGCATGTTGCGATATTGCTCGGGGTCGATGAGGCGATACACGACTTTTGATTGTTCTTCGCCAGGGCAGCCTAGTTTGCGCGGTGTGCCGCGACGACCAATGGCGAGTAGCACGGTGCGGGTCTCGTATGAACCTTTGGAGGTCTTGACGATGAAGCCTTTGTCGGTCTTGGTGATGGTTTCCATGCGCTCTTCGAAATTGAGCTTCATACCCGTCTTCTTGATGATGTCCGCCCAGAATTCGAGCAACTTCTCTTTGCTGACTTCCCTGAAATGCATCTCGCCAATGAGTGGAAGTTTGACGGGGGCAGTCATTGCCACCTTGTTGCGAGGGTATTGGAAGATGGCACCGCCCAGAGAGGTTTCCTGTTCGAGCGTCACGTAACGCAGTTTGTGTTCCATCGCACCCAACGTAGCACCCAATCCAGCAGGACCGGTGCCGACGATGACGACATCATAGGCATTGTCGCTGCCTTTAAGTTTGGCGATGGATGCGGCTGCTTGCGCGCCTTGGGTCGCTGATTTGCGAATCAAGCCCATGCCTCCGAGCTCGCCCGCAATGAAGATGCCTTTAACGTTGGTCTCAAAGGTTGGATCGACCTGCGGGATGTCCATGCCGCGCTTTTCTGTACCGAAGACCAGTGTGATGGCATCTTGCGGACAAGAAGCGGCACAGGCGCCGTGACCGATACACAGGGTGGGATTGATGAGAACAGCTTTGCCTTTGATCATGCCCAGCGCTTCTTCAGGGCAGGCTTTGATGCAACTGCCTGAACCTAAACAAAGAACGGGATCAATGACGGGGTGTAAAGATGAGGGTTCGGTGAGTCCCTGTGCGATAGCATCCTTCATCTGCCCGACCGATTCTTTCTCTTTCGCGCGCCTACCGTTCAGGTAGATGAACAAGATGATGACGAGCGGAACGAGGTAGATTGCGATGTCCATGATGAGAGACCTATGAAAAAAATGGGTTAAAACAAAAGCTTTTTGAATCAATGCCAAAAGACAGATGCTGAAAATAAAGTGGAGTATATGGAGCGAATTCTGAACTTCCCAAAATTCCTTTTGTCACAGCGCGCGGCATTCTAAGTGCCTAGCAAATAGAACACAAATCAGCGACCCGTATATTACAATCGCCACCACATGAATAAGATACAACAAATCAAAAAATGAAAGCAAAGAACCAATCCGAACACCGCAACTGGCTAATCTTTATCGGCATCGTGGGCATCGTCACCTTTGGTGGTTTCTTCGTGGTGTATCCACAGAAGCTTTATACCCCCGGTGAGGAGCTGTTTGATTTTGGTTACAACCTAGGCTTGGCAGGCGGCTTGATGATGCTTGCCCTGTTGCTCTACCCTTTGCGCAAACGTTGGGGGGCCATCGGCAATCTGGGTTTCCTGCCGACTTGGTTCAAATGGCACATGGTGTTGGGCATCCTGGGGCCGCTGTTCATCATCTACCATTCCACCTATCACGTTTACATCCCCTTCATCCATCCCCAAGGCTCGATGAATGCGGCAGTGGCAATGTATTGCATGTTGATGGTGTCGGGTAGCGGCACCTTCGGTCGCTTCTTCTATACCAAGATCCACCACGGCTTATACGGTCGCCAAGCGACGGTGAAAGAATTGCATGCCGAGATGGAGCAGACGGGCGACGTGAAATCTATGTTCAGCTTTGCGCCCAATGTGGAAAAGGCGCTCATAGACTTCCGTGATCGCGCTGAAAAGATCGGTGCCGAGAAGGGCTACGGTTTCATCAACTTCATCAAGGTTGGACTGGATGCTTCTTCTCTTTCTCGTTCGCTGCAAAAAGAATTGAACGAGGCGATGCAGAAGCAGGCGCATGAGCATCAATTCAATGCACAGCAGATGGAGGGTATGGAGGCGATGCGCTTGGAGTATCGTGAAAAGCTCACCAACTATCTCAGAGCCGTGCGCGACGCCGCGCAGTTCCACACCTACGAGCGCTTGTTCTCGTGGTGGCACATCTTCCACATCCCGTTGGTCTATATGATGGTGTTCAGCGCTTTCTATCACGTGTACGCCGTACACGCTTTCTAAACGATCAACATAAAGACTAGAAAAATGTCGATGTTCTTGCGCACTCTGACCCTGGCTTGTTTCCTGTTCGCACTGCCGCTGCAAGCGCAGGCGAACAAACTGTTGATGCCCGGCGATGTCATCAAAGGGCACGTCAAGGAAGAAGAGCAATGCGAACTGTGTCACAAGAAGTTCGACAAAAAAGCGCAGTCTCAGATGTGTATGGATTGCCACAAAGATGTGGGCAAAGACATCAGCGAGAAAAAAGGCCATCACGGTCGTATCGACACCACCAAGGAATGTAAAGAGTGCCACGCCGAGCATAAAGGGCGCGATTTCAAAGCAGCGGAATTCGACCACAAGAAATTCGACCATAAGCTCACCGACTTTGTGCTGAAGGGCGGCCACTTGGGCGAGAAAGTCAAATGCGAGAGCTGCCATAAAGCGGGTAAGAAGTTCAGCGAGGCGCCCAGCGTGTGCCACACCTGCCATGAGAAGGATGACGAGAAAGCGCACAAGGGCAAGCTGGGTAAGGACTGTGCCAAGTGCCACACAGACAAAGATTGGAAGACCACCAGCTTCGAACACGACAAGACCGAATTCAAGTTGTTGGGCAAACACACCGAGGTGAAGTGCCTGAAGTGCCACATCGAACATAAGTACAAGGGCGTGCCCAAGACTTGTGTGGGTTGCCACAAGAAAGACGATGACAAGGCACACAAAGGTAAATTGGGCGACAAGTGCGAGAACTGCCATACCGCCAAGGACTGGAAAGTATCCAACTTCGATCACGACAAGACCAAGTTCAAATTATTGGGCAAGCACGATGAAGTGAAGTGCGCAAAATGCCATGTCGACAATAAGTACAAAGACACACCTGTGCTGTGCGCTTCCTGTCACAAGAAGGATGATGACAAGGCTCACAAAGGGAAATTCGGTCCCAAGTGCGAAAACTGTCACAACGAAAAGGATTGGAAAGAAAACATCTTCGATCACGACAAGAAGACCAAGTTCGCGCTGCTCGGCAAACACGAATCTCCAAAGCCGCTGAAGTGTACGGAATGCCATAAAGGCGATCTTTACAAAGACAAGTTACAAATGACTTGTATCTCTTGCCACAAGAAAGACGACGACAAATCGCATAAGGGTAAATTCGGCGTCAAGTGCGAGACTTGCCATGACGAAAATGACTGGAAGAAGTCGAACTTCGACCACGACAAGAAGACCAAATTCCCGCTACTCGGCAAGCACAAATCCCCATTGCCGCTGAAATGTACGGCCTGTCATAAAGGTGATCTGGTCAAGGACAAATTGCCGATGGATTGCTTCTCGTGCCACGAGAAGGACGACAAGCACAAGACACAGGAAGGCAAGAAATGCGAGACCTGCCACGTTGAGACTTCATGGAAGGATGTGGACAAGTTCAGCCATAACCGTATGTCCACCTTCCCCTTGCTGGGTAAGCACGGCATCGTGGCTTGTAAGAAGTGTCACCTTGCGCCGACCTTTAAAGATGCCAAGTCGGATTGCTGGTCATGTCATGAAAAAGATGATGTCCACAAACGTCGCCTAGGAACCGAATGTCAAGTCTGCCACTCTACGCGTGCGTGGGAAGCGTGGGATTTCAATCACGACAAGACCAAGTTCAAGCTGGATGGGCCGCACAAGAAAGGCGCGAACAAGTGTTACGCATGCCACGCCAAGCCGATGGACAAGAAAGTGGTTGCCTCGACAGCGTGCGGTAGCTGCCATGACCGGGATGACGTTCACAACGGCAACTTCGGCGACCGTTGCGACCGTTGCCATGAAGGCAACGACTGGAAGCAGATCAAGATGGGCGTGGAAGTCCAGAGCAAGAAAGATGAAGTAAAGAAACGTAAGTGAAGTGAAGCATCAACTAACGGAGGTGGATCATGAAACGACTGGAACGAGTATTGGGTAGTTTGTTTGCCGTAGCGCTAACGGTGTTCTCGCTGCAAGCATTCGCCGCCGCGCAAATGGGTGGGCGCGACTTCAATCATATGACCACCGGCTTTATTCTCTCTGGCGGACACGCCGTCGCCGCGTGTGAGACCTGTCATATCGGCGGTGTGTTCAAAGGCACGCCTAGGGCATGTGATGGTTGCCATGCCGTGGGCAAGCGCATCATCGCGACCCCCAAGACCAATTCACACATCGTGACTGATGCGCCTTGTGAAAGCTGTCACTTCAATACGGCGACATGGCTGGGTGCACGCTTCAACCACGGTACTGCGATACAAGGCCAATGTACAAACTGCCATAACGGTAGGATTGCGCAGGGTAAGCCGAATACTGGTAGGCATTTGACTCCGAACGGCAGTAAATCTTGTGATAGTTGCCATAGAACGAGTGCATGGAGTCCGCATAGTTGGAATCACAATGGTGTTGTCGGCACTTGTTCGACTTGCCACACCAGTTCATTGGAAGTGCCTGATGCTGCAAACCGCAAGCCA